>NZ_LZMO01000239.1:0-3560 GCF_001665715.1 Gordonia sp. 852002-10350_SCH5691597 | reverse complement strand
TGTGTGTTGTTTGAGAAGTGCATAGTGGATGCGAGCATCTTTATTTTTGCAATGCATACAAGTTTTTTGGTTGTGTGTTTTGTCGAGTTTTTGTGTCTACATTCGTGTCTCGCGTGGATCGTGCTGTTGTGCGGTGTGTGTGGGGTGTGTTTGTAGGTGTTGTTGTAAGTGTTTTAGGGCGTTCGGTGGATGCCTTGGTACCAGGAGCCGATGAAGGACGTGGTAGGCCGCGATAGTCCTCGGGGAGTTGTCAAACGAGCTGTGATCCGAGGGTGTCCGAATGGGGAAACCCAGCACGAGTGATGTCGTGTTACCACCAGCTGAATGTATAGGCTGTGTGGGGGGAACGTGGGGAAGTGAAACATCTCAGTACCCATAGGAAGAGAAAACAATTGTGATTCCGTGAGTAGTGGCGAGCGAAAGCGGAGGAGGCTAAACCATGCGCATGTGATACCGGGTAGGGGTTGTGTGTGTGGTGTTGTGGGGTTCATCTTCTCCGATCTACCTGTCGGGGCGTGAGTGATAAATGCTGCATGTTAGGTGAAGTGGCCTGGAATGGTCTGCCGTAGACGGTGAGAGTCCGGTAGCTGAAAACGTGTGGTCTTGCGTGATGGATGCCCAAGTAGCAGCGGGCTCGTGGAATCTGCTGTGAATCTGCCGGGACCACCCGGTAAGCCTGAATACTTCCTGGTGACCGATAGCGGACAAGTACCGTGAGGGAAAGGTGAAAAGTACCCCGGGAGGGGAGTGAAATAGTACCTGAAACCGGACGCTTACAATCCGTCAGAGCCTGTGAATCATTTGGTTGATTGTGGGTGATGGCGTGCCTTTTGAAGAATGAGCCTGCGAGTTAGTGCTCGGTGGCAAGGTTAACCCGTGTGGGGTAGCCGTAGCGAAAGCGAGTCTGAATAGGGCGTGGAGTCGCCGGGTCTAGACCCGAAGCGGAGTGATCTACCCATGGCCAGGGTGAAGCGTCGGTAAGACGTCGTGGAGGCCCGAACCCACTTCAGTTGAAAATGGAGGGGATGAGTTGTGGGTAGGGGTGAAAGGCCAATCAAACTCCGTGATAGCTGGTTCTCCCCGAAATGCATTTAGGTGCAGCGTTCTGTGTTTCTTACCGGAGGTAGAGCTACTGGATGGCCGATGGGCCCTACTAGGTTACTGACGTCAGCCAAACTCCGAATGCCGGTAAGTGAGAGCAGGGCAGTGAGACTGCGGGCGATAAGGTTCGTAGTCGAGAGGGAAACAGCCCAGATCGCCGGCTAAGGCCCCTAAGCGTGTACTAAGTGGAAAAGGATGTGGGGTCGCGAAGACAACCAGGAGGTTGGCTTAGAAGCAGCCACCCTTGAAAGAGTGCGTAATAGCTCACTGGTCAAGTGATCCTGCGCCGACAATGTAGCGGGGCTCAAGTACACCGCCGAAGCCGCGGCACTCACATAAGCCCGCCCATGATCTACGGGTTGTGGGCTAGGTGTGTGGGTGGGTAGGGGAGCGTCCTGCATCCGTGGAAGCGCCCGTGTGAACGAGGTGTGGAGGGTGTGGGAGTGAGAATGCAGGCATGAGTAGCGAAAGCAGAGTGAGAAACTCTGCCGCCGAATGACCAAGGGTTCCTGGGCCAGGCTAATCCGCCCAGGGTGAGTCGGGACCTAAGGCGAGGCCGACAGGCGTAGTCGATGGACAACGGGTTGATATTCCCGTACCCGTGTATCCGCGCCCATGCTGAATCAGTTGTACTAACTGTCCAGATCCCCCAGGAGTGCCTTCGGGCGCCGGGTGGGGTGATGCACAGGACCTTGGCTGGTAGTAGGCAAGCGATGGGGTGACGCAGGAAGGTAGTGGTGCCAGGCGATGGTTGTCCTGGTGTAAGCCTGTAGGACGAAACATAGGTAAATCCGTGTTTCATGTGTCTGAGAGGTGATGCGTAACCGTTGTGGTGAAGTCCATGATCCTATGCTGCCGAGAAAAGCCTCTAGTGAGTTGGTACACGGCCCGTACCCCAAACCAACACAGGTGGTCAGGTAGAGAATACTAAGGCGATCGAGAGAACTGTGGTTAAGGAACTCGGCAAAATGCCCCCGTAACTTCGGGAGAAGGGGGACCCATCCTGGTGAAGGACTTTTCGTCTGGAGCTGGTGTGGGTCGCAGAGACCAGAGAGAAGCGACTGTTTACTAAAAACACAGGTCCGTGCGAAGTCGTAAGACGATGTATACGGACTGACGCCTGCCCGGTGCTGGAAGGTTAAGAGGACCGGTTAGTTCCCTTTGGGGGGCGAAGCTGAGAATTTAAGCCCCAGTAAACGGCGGTGGTAACTATAACCATCCTAAGGTAGCGAAATTCCTTGTCGGGTAAGTTCCGACCTGCACGAATGGCGTAACGACTTCTCTGCTGTCTCAACCACAGACTCGGCGAAATTGCAGTACGAGTAAAGATGCTCGTTACGCGCGGCAGGACGAAAAGACCCCGGGACCTTCACTATAGCTTGGTATTGGTGTTCGGTTCGGTTTGTGTAGGATAGGTGGGAGACTGTGAAGTGGGCACGCCAGTGTTCATGGAGTCATTGTTGAAATACCACTCTGATCGTATTGGACTTCTAACCTCGGACCCTGATCGGGTTCAGGGACAGTGCCTGGTGGGTAGTTTAACTGGGGCGGTTGCCTCCTAAAATGTAACGGAGGCGCCCAAAGGTTCCCTCAGCCTGGTTGGCAATCAGGTGTTGAGTGTAAGTGCACAAGGGAGCTTGACTGTGAGACGTACATGTCGAGCAGGGACGAAAGTCGGGACTAGTGATCCGGCACCAACGTGTGGAAGTGGTGTCGCTCAACGGATAAAAGGTACCCCGGGGATAACAGGCTGATCTTCCCCAAGAGTCCATATCGACGGGATGGTTTGGCACCTCGATGTCGGCTCGTCGCATCCTGGGGCTGGAGTAGGTCCCAAGGGTTGGGCTGTTCGCCCATTAAAGCGGCACGCGAGCTGGGTTTAGAACGTCGTGAGACAGTTCGGTCTCTATCCGCCGCGCGCGTTAGAAACTTGAGGAAACCTGTCCCTAGTACGAGAGGACCGGGACGGACGAACCTCTGGTGTGCCAGTTGTTCCGCCAGGAGCACTGCTGGTTAGCTACGTTCGGAAGGGATAACCGCTGAAAGCATCTAAGCGGGAAGCCTGTTCCAAGATGAGGTTTCTCACCCTCTTGAAGGGTTAAGGCCCCCTACAGACCATGGGGTTGATAGGCCAGAACTGTACGCCTAGTAATAGGTTTAGGTGACTGGTACTAATCGGCCGAGGACTTACCAACAACACCCAACACATCAACTTGTAGTAAAGGTGTGTTCGCATCCACTATGACACTTCTGAAACAACACACGCAATTGCTCAACAAAGAGCGCATCCCGTGTGGATGTTGTTTCATATTGTTTCGGCGGCTATAGCGGTGGGGAAACGCCCGGTCCCATTCCGAACCCGGAAGCTAAGCCCACCAGCGCCAATGGTACTGCACTCTAATCGGTGTGGGAGAGTAGGACACCGCCGAGCACAACATTCCAGTAATGCCCCGCACCCC
>NZ_LZMO01000238.1:0-1888 GCF_001665715.1 Gordonia sp. 852002-10350_SCH5691597 | reverse complement strand
CGGCAGACACTCGACGGGCCGGCGTCGTCGAACTCACCACGTTTCCCGGCCCACGCGCTGATCGCCTCACCGAGCCGGGCCACCTCTTCGCGGGCACATGGGAGGTCACGCCCGCGAGCAATCGGGTCGGGGTACGCCTGCGACGTCGCGACGACGACACCGCGCCGACCCTGACACACCGCACAAACCTTCCCGAGATGCCCTCCGAGGGCGTGGCCCACGGCTCGGTGCAGGTTCCGCCTGCCGGCGAACCGGTGATCTTCTTCGCCGATCACCCCGTGACAGGCGGATATCCGGTCGTCGGCGTCCTGTCGGCGACGTCGGTCTCGGCCGCCGCGCAACTCGTCGCCGGCACGCTCGTCCGCTTTCGGCCGAGCTGATCACCGCCGCCCGGCGTTGACAGCGTCGTGAGACGCACCTAGGGTTTCGTCTCATGACGCACGTCACAGCCAACCCGTCGAGCTCGTCAACCGAAACGTCCGACGCCGTCGAGCGCGAGGCTGCGTCGACCGACACCCCACGCCGTTCCGAGTACCCGCATGTCGAGTACCCGCCGCTGGGCCCCGACTCCCTGACGTGGCAGGTGTGGGGAACCTGGACCGGGATGATCCAGGGCCTGTGGGCCGGGTCGATTCAGAACATGCACCCCAAGCTCGGGCAAGCCGTCTGGGATCACTCCGACTTCTTCGGCGAACGCTGGCAACGCCTCATGCGGTCGCTGTATCCGATCGGCGGAGTCGTCTTCGACGAGTACTGGGGCTTCGAGACCGGCACAGAGGTGCGTGACTATCACCGCGAGATCAAGGGCACCATGCCCGACGGCTCGCGCTATCACGCCCTCGACCCCGACGTCTTCTACTGGGCACACGCCACCTTCTGGTACGGCAACGTGCGCCTCTGCGAGAGGTTCGGTCCGTGGTTGAGCGAAGACCAGAAGCGGCAACTCTTCGAAGAATCGAAGAACTGGTACGCCATGTACGGCGTGAGCATGCGCCCGGTACCCGACACCTACGAAGACTTCCTCGAATACTGGGATCACATGTGCCGCAACGTGCTTCGCGACCACGAGTCGGTACGCACGGTCCTCGACATTTCGACGCTTCCCCCACCTCCGTACCTCTCGTTCCTCCCGACAGCGCTCTGGCGTCGCGTCATCGCCCCTGCGGTCGCCCGCAACTTCATCTGGCTCACCACGGGGTTCTACGACGAACCGATCCGCGAGATGATGGCACTCCCCTGGACCGACCGGGACGAGAGGCTGTTCCGTCTCCTCGGCAAGACCTACAACCTCGTGTTCCATCGGTTGCTGCCCCGGCGGCCGTGGCGACACCCCCGCGCACGCGATGCGTGGGACCGCGTGAACGGGCGCGTTGCCGCCGACGCACCGCTCGTCGAGACGCCGTCGCGCAACCTGCCGCCAGAATCCGAACGCGGCAAGTCGATGCACTATTGCCCCGTCCACGCGGCACGCACCGCAACCTATCCGGGCAGGGTCACCCCCGCCGACTAACGTTTGCGACGCGCAGTGGTCTCGACTCGGGTGCTCGCTGCGCTCGCGCCCGCTCGACCAGCGGGGGCTGCTGTTTCGCAGTCGGGCCCGGCCCGCTGGTCGGAGCCCCAACCCCGCTGATCGAGCCTGTCGAGATCACCCGCCGCGCCCAGTGGTCTCGACCTGGGTGCTCGCTGCGCTCGCGCCCGCTCGACCAGCGGGGGCTGCCGTTTCGCAGTCGGGCCCGGCCCGCTGGTCGGAGCCCACCCGCTGATCGAGCCCCAACCCGCTGATCGAGCCTGTCGAGATCACCCGCCGGGCGCAGTGGTCTCGACCTGGGTGCTCGCTGCGCTCGCGCCCGCTCGATCAGCGGTGGCTGCCGTTTCGCAGTCGGGCCCG
>NZ_LZMO01000237.1:0-829 GCF_001665715.1 Gordonia sp. 852002-10350_SCH5691597 | reverse complement strand
TGTGTATAAGAGACAGGGGGATACCCCAGCCGAGCGTTTTGCGTGGACGGCCGTTGAGTTCCTGCGCGACGTGCTCAAGATCGGCTGGACCGTAGACACTCAGGTCAGTGCTTTTGGGGAAGTACTGCCGTAGCAGCCCGTTGGTGTTCTCGTTGGTACCGCGCTGCCACGGACTGGCCGGATCGCAGAAGTACACCTGCATGTCGGTGGCGATGCTGATCTGCTTGTGTCGGGCAAGCTCGGCGCCCTGGTCCCAGGTGAGCGACCCGCGTAGGTGCGCGGGTAGGTCCTTGATCGCGGTGATGATCGCGTCACGGACTTGTTCGGCGTCGTGCCCATCCGGCAGGTGCAGCAGCATCGTGTAACGGGTGGAACGCTCGACGAGAGTGCCGATCGCGGTCTTGTTCTGCTCCCCGGTGATCAGATCCCCCTCCCAGTGCCCGGGGACCGCACGGTCGTCCACCTCTGCCGGCCGGTCGCTGATCATCACCATCGGGTCGATGAATCGCTGATATCGCTCACCCTCTCGGCGCTGCGACCTCCGGCGCGTCCTACCGGTCCGAAGTGCTTGTTGGACTTCACGTTTCAACCCTCCGCGGGCTTGGAAGTACAAGGCTTGATAGATCGTTTCGTGGCTCACCCGCATGCTTTCGTCGTCGGGATGATCCCGGCGCAGGCGGTGAGAGATCTGCTCCGGCGAGAGCTTCCTCGACAAGCCGTCCTCGACCGCTGCCCGTAGGACCGCGTTCACCACCAGTTTGGACTGCTTGGGCCGCGCCCGGAGCGCCGCCGCGATTCGATCGGCCTGATGCGGCAGGTACCGGCCGGC
>NZ_LZMO01000236.1:0-891 GCF_001665715.1 Gordonia sp. 852002-10350_SCH5691597 | reverse complement strand
GCTCGCTGAGCAGGCCGGGCTGTCACGTTCGGCCGTGATGCGGCTCGAGTCAGGTGAGGCGAGTATCAGCTCTGACAGAGTTTTCCCGTTGTGCAGAGCGCTGCGGATCAAGCCGTCGGAGCTGTGGGCCGCGGTCGAATCCGACCCGGCGGCGGCCCAGACGCTCGAGCCCCGGGACTGACCCCGCACCTTCCCCCTCACGACACGAGGGGACGACGACACCACCATGCCCGGCTCTATTGACCTATACGCGATCCACAAGCTCGACCGGCGCCATTCACCGGCAGAACTGGCCGCACAGCTGACCAGCGAGCTGACCCGCACCGACCCGCGAGACCAGCTGGCGCGCACTCGCATCGAAACGGCGCGAGTGATCCTCGGCGACCCCGAGCTACGCGCTCGCTATGACAGGCAGCTCGATGATCCGAGCGCGCCCGAGATCACGGAGCAAACACTTGCCCAGTTGTCGGGCCGGCCTGCACCAACGGCATCGAGTGGCCTGTTTGCGACCACAAAGGTGAAGGTGATGGCTGTTCTGACCGGTGCGCTCGCAATCGCACTGACGATCGCAGTGTCCGCGGTCGCGTGCAGCAGCGGTGGTGATGGCGGCAGCACTGCGGCCAAGGGGTCGGCGAGGACAGACGGGACGACGACCCAGGCAATCGCCCCCAATCTCATCTCCGCCAGGTTGGATTCGGACCCGACGCAGAAGGTGGTGATCAGCGGGTCGGTAGACCTGTCCGCGACCGTCGCAAGCAGGCGGCTCGCATACACAGTAGGGACGGTGTGCCGGGCGCGTCCGTGTTGGGCTCAGTGCAGCCGCAGGACTCGGTCCCGTACGTCTACTTCGTCGCGCCCGACTCACTGAAGCTGTGGATCGGGAAGCTCGTG
>NZ_LZMO01000235.1:0-5669 GCF_001665715.1 Gordonia sp. 852002-10350_SCH5691597 | reverse complement strand
CCGCGGCGTCAACCCGCTGGAGGCTCTCGCGGGCGTTCAGCAGGAGGTCATTGATCGTCATCGGCACACCGCAAGGCTATCGGGATCATTCGGGTTCGTCGGTGAGTTCTGTGCGCGTGCGTCGCAATCTGCTCGCGTCGGTGACCTCGTAGAACGACATCGCCGTCAGCGGTGGCGAATAGGCATGCACGCTGAGGGTGGGGCCCGGCTCGTTCACCGATCCGAGACGGTGCGACGTTGCGTGCGCCTGGTTGAGGCCGCGCAGCGGTGGGGCACTGGCGTGATGCTGCACGTCGTGGACCCAGCCGAGGGGAAACGACGCCTGGTCGCCCGCGGACAGGATGCGCAGTGCGAGATCGTTGCCGGTCCAGCGGTACTCGCGCAGCGCGCCGGACAGCACGGTCAGTGCGCCGAGTGAGCCGGCGTGGTCGTGTAGGTCCGTCGAGCGGTCCGGTGTCCAACTGATCAGCCAGAGGTCGAGGTCGTCGTCGGATTCGAGGCGGGTCGACCAGCGCTCGACGGGGTCCCAGGTCGGAGGCAGCAGGTGGTTGTATCGACCGTCGAGAACGTCTGCGACGCCCTGATCGGTGATGCGCAGGAGGTCGGCGGGTCGAAGTCTGGTGGGAAGGGTGGCGCTCGTCGGCCGTGTCGCGGCGCGGTGCACGGGATCGAGGGTCGAGGTCATGAGTACTCCGGACGGAAGGTGGAGAGGGGGTCGGGGATCAGCGGATGATCAGCGGCGTCGACAGTGCGCGATGGCCAATCCCACACTGATCTGCTGGGCCCCGTTCCGGGCGATGATCAGACTCACCAGGACAGGATGCTCCCGACGTCTGTGCCTCGGGAGGGTTGGCGTCACGCTGAACGCAAATCGACGGCTGCCGTCGGGGAGGGAATCGAGTCGTCGAAACTGTGATCTTCGTCGTGCCGAGTTGCCCTGACCGGGAAAGATGTGGGCGATAGCACGGGGCGATGTGGGCTGTGGCATTGCCGGGCAGATAAGGTTGACGATGCGTGTGTGCTCGGCGCCTGTCTCGGGGGAGGTCGGCGGTGCGCGCGTGCGACGCGATCAGCCCTCGCGTCGAGGTCTGCCGCCGTGTGAGCACACGCGGGCGCGAGCGGACACATGAACGTGTGATGCGGAAAAGGAGAAAGTGGTGACGTACATCATCGCGGAGCCCTGTGTGGACGTGATGGACAAGGCCTGCGTCGAGGAGTGCCCTGTCGATTGCATCTACGAGGGTGGCCGCAGTCTGTACATCCAGCCGGATGAGTGCGTGGACTGTGGTGCCTGCGAACCGGTGTGTCCTGTGGAAGCGATCTTCTACGAGGACGACGTTCCCGACGAGTGGGAGCCCTACGTCAGCGCGAATGCCGACTTCTTCGACGACCTCGGTTCGCCGGGTGGCGCGAGCAAGGTCGGCAAGACCGACTTCGACCCGCCCTTCGTCAAAGAACTCCCGCCGATGAACGAGGGCGAGGACTGACTTGCGAACGGCCCGCCGGGCACGTGTGAGTGAGGCGCTACCCGATTTTCCCTGGGATTCGCTCGCCGAGGCCAAGGCGACTGCTGCCGCCCACGCGGACGGCATCGTCGACCTCTCTGTCGGCACTCCCGTCGATCCCGTCGACACGCTGATTCGTGAGGCGCTGGCGTCCGCGTCGGATTTCCCCGGCTATCCGACAACGGTCGGTACGAAAGAGCTACGCGAGGCCGCCGCAGAGGCTCTCGCACGCCGGTACGGCGCGTCGGGCCTCGACGAATCGTCGATTCTCCCGGTCATCGGGACCAAAGAGGCCATCGCCGGGCTGACCTCCGCGCTCGGTATCGGCGTCGGCGACAACGTCGTGATCCCCGAGGTCGCCTACCCCACGTACGAAGTCAGCGCCCTGCTGGCGGGCGCGTCGGTGACACGAGCGGATTCGACGCTGCAGATCGGCCCGGTCATGGGCAGTTCGGCACCAGCGCTGATGTTCATCAACTCACCGTCGAATCCGACGGGCCGCGTGCTGGGCGTCGACCACCTGCGCAAAGTGGTTGCATGGTGCCGCGAGCACGACACGATCCTCGCGTCCGACGAGTGCTACCTCGGACTGTCGTGGGACACCGAGGCAGTGTCGATTCTCGATCCGCGGGTCAGCGACGGCGACCACACCGGGCTACTCGCCATCCACTCCCTGTCGAAGATCTCCAACCTGGCGTCGTATCGCGCGGGCTTCTTCGCGGGCGACCGCGACCTGATCGCCGAACTCCTTGCCGTGCGCAAACATTCGGGCATGATCGTGCCGTTCCCGATCCAGGCCGCGATGACCGCTGCGCTCTCCGACGACACGCACGTCGAGGCGCAGCGCGCCCGCTACCAGTTGCGCCGTTCGCGGCTGCTGCCCGCGGTGCGCGAGGCGGGTTTCCGCGTCGACGATTCGGAGGCCGGGCTCTACCTCTGGGCCACCCGCGGCGAGGGCTGCCGTGACACAGTCGCGTGGCTCGCCCAACGCGGAATCCTGGCTGCCCCCGGAGACTTCTACGGACCGCTCGGGGTCAACCACGTGCGCTTCGCTCTGACCGCCACCGACGAGCGCATCGACGCCGCCGTGGCGCGGCTCACCGCCTGAGGGCCACCCGCCCCGCCGACTGGGCGGATCTGGCCAGATCCGCCCGCGCCCGCCGCAGATGTGTGTCGAACGTAAAGATGTGGGTGCTGCAGCACCCACATCCTTCGATCCGACACACATTTACATCCCGCCCCGACGATCCGCTGAGTGAGCCGGCCGCGAGCGGAGCGCCCTACCCGCTGATTGAGCCGGCCGCGAGCGCAGCGAGCTGCCCCATCCGCTGAGTGAGTCGGCCGCCCTACCCGCTGATTGAGCCGGCCGCGAGCGGAGCGGCCCTACCCGCTGAGTGAGTCGGCCGCCCTACCCGCTGATTGAGCCGGCCGCGAGCGCAGCGAGCTGCCGAGTCGAAATCACACGCCGCCACGAAGGCGTCCGCAACGCCGACTCGGCAGCCCCGAGTCAGTTGTTCTTGTGCAGCGCCTCGTTCAGCGCGATGCCGTCGCCCTTCCACGGCACGACTTCGACAGCGCCGGTGAGGCTGTTGCGACGGAACAGCAGATTCGACTGCCCGGACAACTCACGCGCCTTGACCGACGCGCCGTCGGGTCCGGTCACCTTGGTGCCGGCGGTGACGTACAGCCCGGCCTCGACGACACAGTCGTCGCCGAGAGGAATGCCGCAGCCGGAGTTCGCGCCGAGCAGGCAGCGCTTGCCCAGCGAGATGATCTCTTTGCCGCCGCCCGACAGCGTGCCCATCGTCGACGCTCCGCCACCGATGTCAGAACCATCGCCGACGACGACGCCCGCGGAGATCCGACCCTCGACCATCGACGACCCGAGCGTGCCCGCGTTGTAGTTCACGAATCCCTCGTGCATCACGGTGGTGCCGGGGGCGAGGTGGGCGCCGAGACGCACGCGATCGGCGTCGCCGATACGGACTCCGCCGGGTGCGACGTAGTCGACCATCCGCGGGAATTTGTCGATGCTCAGTACGGTCACGTGTCCACGTGCGCGAAGGCGTCGTCGAACCTTCTCGAATCCCTCCACCGGGCAGGGGCCGAAGTTCGTCCAGACGACGTTCGACAGCAGACCGAAGATGCCCTCGAGATTCGCCTCGTGCGGCTCGATGAGTCGGTGCGACAGCAGGTGTAGACGCAGATAGACGTCGTAGGCGTCCGACGGGGCGACCGACAGATCAGCAATGGTGGTGCGCACCGCGACGATCTTGACGCCGCGTGCCTCGTCGAGCCCGACCAGATCGTTCAGGTCTGGGGGAATGTCGTCGCCCTCGAGGATCTTGGTGTCGGCAAGGTCGGGCGTTGCGAGTTCGGGGTCCGGATACCAGACGTCGAGGACAACGCCGGGATCGGCGGACCCTCCGTTGGTCACGGTTGCGATGCCTGTTGCGTAAGCGCCATTCGTCGTCACGGGCAGGAGTTTACCGGCGACCTCCCCTCGGGCTGGGGCAGGTCGCCGGGATCGACCCGAATCAGTGCTGGTGATACATGTGGTCGTACTCGACGCGGTCGTGCTCGGTGTTCACCGGGAAGAACGCGCTGTGGTACATCTGTCGGCTCAGTGCGATCAGCACCGCCGCGCCACCGGCGAACGCCGCCACCATGACCACCGCCCAGACGACTCCCGCGGTGGTTTCGCCTGTCGCCAACATGGTCAGCGAGACCGCCAGCGACAGGAAGCCCGCCAGCACGAGAACGAAGGCGACCACCCCCATCGGGTGATTGCCGTGTGACACGTGAGATCTGTGGAAAGCCGTCATGGCGCCATCTCCTCGATTCGACGACGCTCTCAGCCTAGTGTTACCAAGGTCACATTTCGGTGGTCGATGAGGGCAAGATACGAACGTCGACCAGGAGGCACGGCCGGGTCGAGGCCCCGCCCAACTCGGGACCTCGACCTTGGTGACCAACATCGTGGCCGGGCGCTAGGCGGCCTGGTGGCGGTAGACCTCCAGGTAGTGCTGCTCCTCTTTCGGTGACGCATCGGGCAGCAGCGCGCTGTGGTGAAGGCGTCGTGTCATCACCGAGACGATGCCGATCCCGATCGCCATTCCGATGACCGCCACGATTGCGGCGACGAGGGCGGCAGATCCGTGCCCGAAGGCGAGGGCTGTCAGGGCCAGCGGTGCGGCGCCGAAACCGACCAGGAAGATCGCGAATCCGGCGATGGCGGCAGGGTGCTGCGGGTTATCGGTGTGCGTGCGACGGATGGACATCGGACATCATCTCCTCGACGAGTGGTCTACGCGTCCAATGTTCGACCTCGGTTGGCTTGGGGGAGAGGGTCTTTCGTCCCAAGACGACAGGGCCTTGGGTCCGGTGGGCTGACACCCTGTGGGAGCGACCGCGTGTCGAACGCTGGTGTGAGCTGTTGGAAGCCTCCGACGACAAGGTCGCCACGCGGACCGAGTTGTGCACCGCTGATGTTGTGCACCGCTGATCGGCACGCGGACCCGCCGCTCAGATCACGGCACCTCGTCGACATGCGGCGTCGTCGGGTCCCGGTCGCCGAATGCGCAGCGGAACTGTCCGTCACTGTTGTGCCATCGGAGACCGACGTGGCTCAGCTCAGCGCGCAGTAGAGGTCAACCGGGTTTGTCAGGGTTGCAGCAGCGCCTTGATCGCCCGTCGCTCGTCCATCGCGGCGTAGCCCTGCGCCACGTCGCTCAGCGCCAGTGTGAGGTCAAAGACCTTGCCCGGGTTGATGTCTCGATTCATGATGCGCGTGATGAGATCCGGCAGGAACCGACGGACGGGCGCCGGGCCGCCGTGGAGGTGGACGAGTTTGTAGAAGAGCTGGTCGCCGGGAATCTCCACTCCGTGTGCCACCCCGACGAAGCCGACGTGTCCGCCCGGGCGCGTCGAATCGATGGCCTGCGTCATCGACTGCTGCGTGCCGACTGCCTCGATCACCGAGTGCGCGCCGAGTCCGTTCGTCAGGTCCTTCACCGCCGCGACGCCCTCGTCGCCGCGTTCGGCCACGATATCGGTCGCCCCGAACTCCAGGGCCAGCTTCTGGCGCTGCTCATGCCTGCTCATCGCGATGATCCGCTCGGCGCCGAGTTGGGCAGAGGCGAGCACGGCCAACAGTCCGACGGC
>NZ_LZMO01000234.1:0-43469 GCF_001665715.1 Gordonia sp. 852002-10350_SCH5691597 | reverse complement strand
GCCGCCGTGTCCGGGGTGTCGTTGCGTGCGCAGGACATCGTCGCGGGCGACCTGTTCGCGGCGCTGCCGGGTGGCCGCACCCACGGCGCGCGGTTCGCAGCCGAGGCGCTCGAGCGGGGTGCGACGGCGATCCTCACCGACGCGGCTGGCCGCGCAGAACTCGGTCGGGTGCTTCCGCCCGACGCCGCGTGTGCGGTACTCGTGCACGCCGACCCCCGCTCGGTCCTCGGCGGGGTGAGCTCACGGATCTACGGCAACCCGTCGCAGCGCCTCAAGCTGATCGGCATCACCGGCACGTCCGGCAAGACGACGACGGCCTACATGGTCGAGGCCGCGATGATGGCTGCAGGCCACACCGTCGGATTGATCGGCACGGTCGAAACTCGCGTCGACGGTGTCGCTCAGGCGAGTTCGCTGACGACGCCCGAGGCGCCGACCCTGCAGGCACTGCTGGCCGCGATGCTCGAGCGCGGCGTCGACGTCGTGGTCATGGAGGTGTCGAGTCACGCGTTGGCACTCGGACGCGTCGACGGAGCCCACTTCTCGATCGGTGCGTTCACCAATCTGTCGCAGGACCACCTCGACTTCCACCCGACGATGCGCGACTACTTCGAGGCCAAGGCACGACTGTTCGCGGCGGGATCACACACGCGGGCGGTGCGTTCGGTGGTGTGCGTCGACGACGACTGGGGTCGACGCATGCTCGACGTCGCGCGGCGAGGTGAGGTCATAGCGCCGATCACGGTCTCGACGACCGACATTCCGGCCGAGTGGCATGCCGGACCGTCGACGATCGAGTCCGGCGGTGCACAACGCGTGGAGATCACCGACGCCGCAGGGATCGGCCACGATCTGACGCTTCGGCTGCCCGGCCGCTACAACGTCGCCAACGCGACGCTCGCGGTCGCGGTGGCGGTCGCAGCGGGTGTGCCCGTCACGACGGCGACGTCGGCGATCGCCGAGGTGTCGGTTCCCGGTCGGCTGCAGCGCATCGATCGTGGGCAGGACTTCCTCGCCATCGTCGACTACGCGCACAAGCCGGGAGCGCTCGAAGCGGTGCTGGCCACCCTCGACGAGCAGGCGCGTGGACGTGTCGCCGTCGTCATCGGCGCCGGTGGCGACAGAGACAGCGCCAAGCGTCCACTGATGGGCGAGGTGGCAGCGCGTCGCGCAGACTTCGTCGTGATCACCGACGACAATCCGCGGACCGAGGACCCTGCCGCGATCCGCGCCGCTGTACTAGCGGGTGCGCATGCGGTGCCCGACGACGAGCGTCGAGAAGGCGTCGAGATCAGGGAGATCGGCGACCGCCGTGCTGCGATCGAGACGGCTATTGCGTGGGCACGGCCCGGCGACATCGTGCTGGTGGCAGGTAAGGGCCACGAGGCAGGCCAGGAGATCGACGGCGTGAAGCATCCGTTCGACGACAGGAACGTCGTCGCCGAGGCGCTCGCGGGCGTCGTCGAGAAGACGTCGGGGGCCGCTCGATGAGTCCTGATGGTGGCCAAGAGGAACGACGGGTAGTCATCGTGCCTGCGGATGTGGAGACGGTGTCGCGTGCGATCCGCGACCTCGTCTCTCGCGCACGGGATTCGTCTGAGCGTGTGCGCACCTGGGCGATCATCGGCGACATGGACACACGCGATGGGCTCACCGAGAACGAGCGTGTCGTCGAACACGACAGGGTTGGCCGGCTCGCCGTGCGGCTCGCCGTCGACAAGACGCTGTGTGTCGGAGAGTCGCGCTCGGTCCGTGCATTGCATCAGGGAGCCGTGATGGAGGGTTCCTGGGGCGACGAGGCGAGGTTGGTCGAGACGGTCGACGACGCGGCCGCAACTCTCGACACCGACGAGTGGCGCCCGGCGCCCGACGACATGGTGCTCGTCGCAGGCGTCGATCCGGCATTGGCTGATCTGGCGGCGGGATCGAGTACATGAGCTGCGGGGCCTGGATGGGGCTGGGGGAGATGACGAGACAGGAACGAGGAGAGCGACGAGTGACGGTCGGGCGAACTGAGGGAGGGATGCTGCGGTGACCCAGATCCTCATTGCGGGTGCCATCGCCGTTGCGGTGTCGATCCTGCTCACTCCGGTGCTCATCCGCGTGTTCTCCCGTCAGGGATTCGGGCAGGAGATCCGCGTCGAGGGGCCGCAGAGTCACCAGACCAAGCGCGGCACCCCGTCGATGGGTGGCGTGGCCATTCTGATCGCGCTGTGGGCCGGCTACTTCGGAGCGCACATCGTCGGAGTGTTCACCCATGACGGGAACGGGCCGACGGCATCCGGGCTGCTCGTTCTCGGTCTCGCGACGGCACTCGGCGGCGTCGGATTCCTCGACGACTTCATCAAGATCCGCAAACACCGAAACCTGGGGCTCAACAAGACGGCCAAGTCGATCGGGCAGTTCCTCGCGGCCATTCTGTTCGGCGTGCTCGTCCTTGGCTTCCGCAACGACTCGGGCTACACGCCCGCGAGTCCGCATCTGTCCTACGTCCGCGACATCGACGCGATCTCGATGGTCTCGGTCGCGTTCGTGGTGTTCTGCTGGCTGGTCGTCGCGGCATGGTCGAACGCAGTCAACTTCACCGACGGTCTCGACGGTCTCGCTGCCGGGTCGATGGCGATGGTGCTGGGAACCTACGTGTTGGTGACGTTCTTCCAGTTCGTCAACGCCTGCTCGGGTGGCGCCAAGCCCGCCGCCGACATCCCTCGGGGCTGCTACCAGGTACGCGACCCGCTGGATCTCGCACTGATCGCGGTTGCCGGTGGCGGCGCGTGTCTCGGATTCCTCTGGTGGAACGCGGCACCGGCCAAGATCTTCATGGGCGACACCGGTTCGTTGGCTCTCGGCGGTCTGCTCGCGGGACTGTCGATCACCACCCGCACCGAGCTGCTCGCGGTGGTCATCGGCGCGCTGTTCGTCGCTGAGATCATGTCGGTCGTCATCCAGATCGCGTTCTTCCGGACGACGGGTCGTCGCGTGTTCCGCATGGCGCCGTTCCATCACCACTTCGAACTCGGTGGCTGGGCGGAGACCACGGTGATCATCAGATTCTGGCTGCTCACAGCCATCGCGTGTGCGCTCGGGCTCTCGCTGTTCTACGGCGAGTTCCTCACGGTCAACGGCTGAGCGCGATGACCTCACCGTCGGAGCTGCATCTGAGCGGCAGGCGCGTACTCGTCGCGGGCGCGGGCACAGCGGGGATGTCGGCGGCACGATTCCTCCTCGGCGTCGACGCCGAGGTCACGATCGCTGACGCGAGATTCGGGGGAGCCGAGACGACGAGCGTTGTCGGGACGGACGCCGCGCGTACCGCCGGTGCACGCCTCACCTCGATCGCCGATCTCCTCGCCGACGACTCCTGGCCTGCGGCGACCGACCTCGTCATCGCGTCGCCGGGATTCTCGCCGACCAATCCTTTGATGGTTGCCGCGGCCGAACACGAGATCCCCGTGTGGGGCGAGGTCGAGCTCGCGTGGCGGGTCGACCGTGCCGGACTGTTGGGCGCCCCGCGCACCTGGCTGGTCGTGACCGGAACCAACGGAAAGACCACAACGACGTCGATGTTGACCGACATCGTGATCGAGGGCGGTCGCGATGCCGCAGCGTGCGGCAACATCGGGTTGCCGGTGCTCGACGCGATGCAGACGCAACCGAGGGTTGACGTCCTGTGCGCCGAGCTGTCGTCGTTCCAGCTCCACTGGGCGCCGTCGATCACTCCCGACGCTGGTGTCGTGCTCAACATCGCCGACGATCACCTCGACTGGCACGGGTCGTTCGCCGCGTACGCGGCCGACAAGCAGATCGCGCTGCACGGCGACGTGGGTGTGGTCGGCCTCGACGACGCGGTCGCCGCAGACCTACCGGTGCCGGGACGGCGCGTGGGGTTCACCCTTGGCGAGCCCGCTCCGGGTGAACTCGGCGTCGTCGACGGCGAGCTGGTCGATCGGGCGTTCACGGCTGAGCAGGACGGCACGTCCGGAGGCACGCCTCTGATCGCCGCCACGGCGATTCACCCCCCGGGGCCGTCGGGAGTGTCCGACGCGCTGGCCGCCGCAGCGTTGGCGCTGGCGATCGGCGTCGCACCGTCGGCGATCGGTCGGGCGCTGAGCGCTTTTCGGCCCGCGGCGCATCGGGGCGAGGTCGTCGTGACGATCGACGGCATCGACTTCGTCGACGATTCGAAAGCCACCAATCCGCACGCGGCTGCGGCCGCGATCGGTGCGCACCGGAGCGTCGTGCTCATTGCGGGTGGCTTGTTGAAGGGCGCGTCGGTCGACGACATGATCACCGGCTCCGCGGATCGACTGGCCGGAGTTGTCGCGATCGGGCGAGATCGGGACATCATTGTCGACGCGATTTCGCGACACGCCCCAGAAGTCCCAACAGTCACAGTATTCACAAGAGACGATGGCGGTGTGATTGCACAGCGCGCCTTCGGATCAGAGACGGGTCCGGCGCCGAGCGGGGGACAACCCTCATTCGACGCCCCCGGGAACTCCGACGACCTCGCGACCGCGGTGATGAACCGTGCAGTCGCAGAGGCGTGGACGCTGGCCACGGCCGACGATCCGCGCCCCGACGCAGTGCTTCTGGCACCCGCGGCGGCGTCGCTGGACATGTTTCCCGGATACGGACGACGTGGTGATGCCTTCGCGGCCGCCGCGCGCTCGTTGCCGGGGAGCGCTCCCCGGGCGACGCAGCCGTGACGGCAACACGGGAAGCGGCGACACAAGAGGCTGCGACACAAGAGGCTGGGACACAAAAGGCTGGGTCGACCGACACGAAGAGCGTCGACGCCGAGAGCTCCAGTGCATCGACCTCGCGCGCCTCGTCGAAACGACGGACCGCGGCGAAGGCTCCCCGCTTGCGCGGTGATGCTGCCGCGATCCCCGCCACCATCGTCGAGGGGATCCGCAATCTCCTCAGCCGGCCGCTGGCGTCCTACCATCTGATCCTGACGATGGCCGCGCTGATGACGTCGTTCGGTCTGATCATGGTGCTCTCGGCGTCGTCGGTGGAGGGCTACTCCGCAGACGGGTCGGCCTACGGTTTGTTCGCCAATCAGGTCATCTTCGTGGTGCTCGGTGCGGTTGTCTTCTACCTCACGTTGCGCATGCCGGTGCGATTCTTTCGTCGCATGGCGGTCCCGCTGATCGCCGCCACGACGATCATGTTGGCGCTCGTCCTCGTGCCGGGAATCGGCACCCTCAGCCAGGGTGCGCGCCGCTGGTTCGACATCAACGGCCTCTCGGTGCAGCCGTCCGAGCTGGTCAAGGTCGCGCTCTGTGTCTGGGGCGCGCATCTGCTCGCGTCACGTCGACGCGACAACGCGTCGCTGCGCGAGCTGCTCGTGCCTCTCGTGCCGGTCGGCCTGCTGATCTGCCTGCTGATTATTCTCGAGCCCAACCTCTCGACGACGATCACCATCGCGATCATCGTCGGTGCTCTGCTCTGGTTCGCAGGGCTGCCGATCAAGGTGTTCGCGGCGTTCGTCATCACCGGTGTCGGCATCGCCGTCGTCCTGGCGCTCGTCGAGAGCTACCGGTCGCAGCGCGTGATGAGCTTCCTCGGTGGCATCGACGATCCGCAAGGTGCCGGCTACCAGGCGCGGCAGGCGACGTTCGCGTTGGCCAACGGCGGCGTCTTCGGAGTCGGACTCGGTCAGAGCCGCGCCAAGTGGAACTACCTGCCCAACGCGCACAACGACTTCATCTTCGCGATCATCGGCGAGGAACTCGGGTTGATCGGCGGACTGCTCGTCGTCTTCCTGTTCGTCGTGCTGGCGTTCACCGGCTTCCGTATCGCTCACCGCTGCACCGACCCGTTCCTGCGGCTGATGACGTCGACCATCACGGTCCTGATCACTGCGCAGGCCTTCATCAACATCGGATACGTCATCGGGCTGCTGCCGGTGACCGGAATCCAGTTGCCGCTGTTGTCGGCGGGCGGTACGTCGACGTTGACGGTGTTGGCGATGCTCGGCCTGTTGGCCAATGCCGCGCGTCATGAGCCCGAGGCCGTCGCCGCATTGACGACCGGCCAGCGCAGTCGCGTCAGCCGCTGGTTCCGCTTGCCGACGCCTGTTGCCTACAAGCCGACCCGGGCCGAGAGCGCGCGGAATCGTCTCGACACGCGTGATCGCCGCGCACCGGCCTCGTCCGGTGGACGACGTTCTGCGACACCCAATCGGGTACCCGCCTGGCGTCGCGCGATCGGCGTGCGCTTCTTCGGTGCGGCGCCGGAGCCGAGTCCACCCGTCGATCGACGCGGGGCACCTCGGTCGGGTCCGGTCCGTCTCGACTACCGTGTCGGGTATTCAGGCCGCCAACAGCGTCGGGACGACGCCCGTGGTCACGAGCGACAGAACCCATCGCGACGATCGTCAGAGTCCGCTCGTGCAAGCCAATCCGCCCGTCGCGCGACGGGCAGGGGAGTGCCGAGTTCGACGCGAACAGGGTCGTCGACGGGGGCGTCGCGGTCGGACTCGGGGCGCTATTCCGGTCACACCGGGCGAGCTGACAAGATGTCGGGTGGGTCGCGGTGGTCGGGCACCGGTCGCTGATCTCCCGAGGTGAGCAGAACAGATGTGAACGGAGTGCAGACCGTATGGGTCCGGACGAAACACGGGTCACGACAACCGACCACGGGGCTGCGGGAGGCAGTGACCGAAAGCTGTCGGTTGTGGTCGCCGGTGGCGGCACCGCCGGTCACATCGAACCGGCACTTGCGGTAGCGGATGCGGTGCACAGACTCGATCCCTCCGCACGGATCACCGCACTGGGCACCTCTCGTGGACTCGAGACGACGCTCGTTCCCGAACGCGGTTACGACCTCGCGCTGATCCCGCCCGTCCCGCTGCCACGTAAGCCCGGCGTCGAACTCGCGAAGACACCCGCGCGGTTGTTGCGCTCGGTGCTCGCAACCCGCAAGGTCCTCGCCGACGTGAAGGCCGACGTCGTCGTCGGATTCGGCGGATACGTCTCGATGCCCGCCTACCTCGCGGCCAGGGCACATTTGCGGCCGAGTCGACGTCTGCCGATCGTGATCCACGAAGCCAATGCCAGTGCCGGTGTCGCGAACAAGGTCGGCGCCCGCTTCGCCGACGTCGTGATGGCCGCGGTCGACGGCTCTGGACTCGACGGCGCCGAGGTGGTCGGTATCCCGGTGCGCGGCGTCATCGCTGACCTCGACCGCAAGGGTCTGCGCGCCAAGGCCCGCCACTACTTCGGCCTCGACGAGGACGCCCCGACCCTGCTCGTATTCGGCGGATCGCAGGGGGCGCAACGACTCAACGAGGCGGTCGCGGGTGCTGCTGACGCGTTGGGGCGCGCCGGGATCGGCGTGTTGCACGCGTATGGACCCAAGAACACGATCGATCCGGTGTCACCCGAGGGCGCTCCGCCGTATCGGGCCGTCGGATATCTCAAACGCATGGACCTCGCCTATGCGGCCGCCGATCTCGTGATGTGTCGGTCGGGCGCGATGACGGTTGCCGAGGTGTCGGCTACCGGGCTCCCCGCGATCTACGTGCCCCTTCCGCACGGCAACGGCGAACAGCGGCTCAACGCGCTGCCGGTCGTCGAAGCCGGTGGTGGGGTGCTGGTGGCCGATGACGAGGTCACCGCGGACTGGGTGGCCGCGGAGGTTCCCGCACTCCTCGGCGATCCGGAACGGCTCGCCGCGATGTCGGCGTCCGCGTTCGGGACGGGCCACGGCGACGCCGCGAATGCGGTGGCACGTGCGGCCCTCGACCTCGCTGCGTCGCATCGGCCCGGACGTCGGGCGCGCGCCGCGCAGCGCGTCGAGGCGGCAGAGGCCGACGCGAGCGCACCGGCCGCGACCGATGATCGAGCGTCGGATGCTCGCGATGAGGGCGCGCGCAAACCCGGTGATCCCGATGACGGGGCGGCGTTTCGTTCGACCGAATCGGCTCGCGAGCGGTGACAATCGACGATGTGACCCCCGCACACCCCGGATCCCCAGCACAGCCCGAGCCGGGAGCTGCCCCGCTGCCAGAAGAGCTCCGTAGAGTCCACATGGTCGGAATCGGTGGGGCCGGAATGTCGGGCCTGGCGCGCATTCTGCTGTCCCGAGGTGGTCAGGTGTCGGGATCGGATGCCAAGACCAGTCGCGGAATCATCGCGCTGCGTGCGCGTGGCGCCGAGATCACGATCGGTCACGACGCCGCTGCACTCGACGTGCTGCCCGGCGGTCCGACCGTCGTCGTCACGACGCACGCCGCAATACCCAAGACCAATCCGGAACTCGTCGCGGCACGCGAGCGTGGGATCCCGATCCTGTTGCGGCCCCACGTCCTCGCGGGAGTGATGGCCGACCACCGCACGCTGCTCGTCGCCGGAACACACGGCAAGACGTCGACGACGTCGATGGCTGTCGTCGCACTGCAGCACGCAGGGCTCGATCCGTCATTCGCGATCGGCGGCGAGCTCAACGAGTCGGGTACCAACGCCCATCACGGTAGCGGCGACGTATTCGTCGCGGAGGCCGACGAGAGCGACGGGTCGCTCCTCGAGTACACCCCCGACATCGTGGTGATCACCAACATCGAAGTCGACCATCTGGACTTCTTCGGCAGCGTCGAAGCGTACGTCGCGGTGTTCGACGAGTTCACCGAGAAGATCCGGCCGGGCGGCACGCTCATCGTCTGCCTCGACGATCCGGGGACCGTGGCACTCGCGCAGCGACGTGCCTCCGAGCTGACCGCGCGCGGTGTCCGGGTGCTCGGGTACGGCACCGACGCCGACACGGTCTCCATCCCAGATGTCATCCCGGCGGCCACGCTGCTTTCGTGGGCGCCGCAGGGGAGTGGCGGGGTGGCCGATGTGAGGTTCACACAGCCGGTTGCCGACACCGCTATCGAGGTCCCGATCACTCTCACGACCCCGGGAATCCACATGGCGCGCAACAGCCTTGGCGCGATCCTCGGTGCGGTATGCGCGGGCGGCGAGCTGGCCGAGGTCGTCGCTGGAGTCGAGGCGTTCGGCGGTGTCCGACGTCGCTTCGAATACAAGGGCAGTGCGGCGGGCGTCTCGGTGTACGACGACTACGCCCACCACCCGACCGAGGTCGCCGCAGTGCTTGCCGCAGCACGGGGTGTCGTGGCCCGGGGAGTCGGCGACCACGCCCGCGATGCCGGCAACGGGCGGGTGATCGCCGTGTTCCAGCCCCACTTGTATTCGCGCACAGAAGAATTCGCGGAGGAGTTCGCCTCGGCTCTCGACGCCGCAGACGAAGTGATCGTCGCCGACGTCTACGGGGCACGTGAGGCACCGATTCCCGGTGTGAGCGGTCGGAGCATTACGGACAGACTGACCGGGAACCACCGGTTCGTCCCGGATCTCTCGACGCTTGCCGGGCTCGTCGCGTCGATCGCGCGGCCCGGCGACATCGTGCTGACCCTCGGCGCCGGAGACATCACCATGCAGGGACCCGAAATCCTTGCCGCACTTGACGACACCCGCGCGGCATCGCGGACCACCAGGGGAGGCGAGGGCACCTCGTGACCCGGTTCCTGCCGGAACGTCGAGGAGCGCGCATGCTGCTCGGGGTCGGTGCTGTCGTGATCGTCGTCGTGGGACTCGTTCTCGTCGCGTTCTTCACGCCGCTGATGTCGGTGCGCAGTACCACCATCGAGGGTGCCAAAGGTGTGCAGACCGGCGAGATTCTCCACGCCGCTGACGTCGCGTCGGGGACACCGCTGCTACGCGTGGACACCCGTGTCGTCGCGCAGCGGATCGCGGCGATCCCATCGATCGAGTCCGCGCGCGTCCAGCGTGAATACCCGTCGTCGCTGTTGATCACGGTTGTCGAGCGGCAACCGACCGCCAGGGTCGTCGACGGCGACAAAGTGCACGTCCTCGACCGCACCGGCGTCTCATACCTGACCTACGCCACCAGAGGGCTGCCCGGCGAGTACGCCGCACTTCCCGTGTTCACCACGCCCAACCCCGGACCATCGGACCCGACAACCGTCGCAGCCATGAAGGCAACCGCGGGACTACCCGACGACATCTCGGAGCAGGTGACGGCGATCGACGCATCCTCGCCCGTCGACATCAAGTTCACCCTCAAGGGCAACCGCAAGGTCGTCTGGGGCGATTCGGCCAGAGGCGACGAGAAGGCGCGGACCCTCGGATACCTGCTGCCGCGCAAGGCATCCGAATACAACGTGTCGAGTCCGGACTTCCCGGCTGTCAAATAGGCGGCGGCTTCGCCGCCGCATGCCCGGCGAGCTCTAGCACCGTGCCTTCCTCCTCATCGCATCGTCGCTACGCTCCTCGCTCTTCGTGGTGCAGGCACGGCGCGCTCGCCGGGCGTGCAGTTCGACGGGTGTGGGGTCGGTCGAGTGGTCGCGTCGTCGCTTTCGCTGATCGAGTCGATCCTTCGCTGATCGAGCTTGTCGAGATCACCCACCCACCCGACCGAGCCCGCCGCGAGCAGGTCGCGGCGTCGGTGGAGTGGTGAGCGGGCGCGGGAACGCGTCGGCGGAGTGGTGCGCCGTCGCGTTCTGGACGACGAGCGAGCGAGGAGCGCAGCGACGATGCGAGGGAGGAGGAAGAACGCGACTAGAGGCGCACCACTCCGCCGCGCCGATAAACACAGCGACGATGTGAGGGAGGAGGAAGAACGCGACTAGGGCGCACCACGCAGCCGCGCCAAAAAACACAGCGACACGCCGCGCCGCCTGCTGGCTCCTGGGCCAGTGGGTGCATAGCGTTCTCGGCAACAGACCACTTGACATAACTCTAAATCTATGGTTCAGGTTTAGGGTTTTGGATCGATAAGGAAGGCGAGCGCCATGACGCCACCGCACAACTACCTGGCCGTGATCAAGGTCGTCGGCATCGGCGGCGGCGGCGTGAACGCCGTCAACCGAATGATCGAGCAGGGCCTCAAGGGCGTGGAGTTCATCGCCATCAACACCGACGCGCAGGCGCTGTTGATGAGTGATGCCGACGTCAAGCTCGACGTGGGTCGTGATTCGACGCGCGGCCTCGGAGCAGGCGCCGACCCCGAGGTCGGCCGTCGGGCCGCCGAGGACGCACGCGATGAGATCGAAGAGCTCCTCAAGGGCGCCGACATGGTTTTCGTGACCGCGGGCGAGGGCGGCGGCACCGGCACCGGAGGTGCGCCGGTGGTCGCGTCGATCGCACGCAAGCTGGGTGCCCTGACCGTCGGTGTCGTCACCCGACCCTTCGGCTTCGAGGGCAAGCGTCGCGGAGGACAGGCAGAGGCCGGTATCACCGCCCTGCGCGAGTCCTGCGACACCCTCATCGTCATCCCCAACGACCGCCTTCTGCAGTTGGGCGATGCCCAGGTCAGCCTCATGGACGCCTTCCGCAGCGCCGACGAGGTACTCCTCAACGGCGTGCAGGGCATCACGGATCTGATCACTACCCCCGGCCTGATCAACGTCGACTTCGCCGACGTCAAAGGCGTCATGAGCGACGCAGGTTCGGCGCTCATGGGCATCGGGTCGTCGCGTGGTGAGGAGCGTGCACGCAAGGCGGCCGAGGCTGCGATCAACTCGCCGCTGCTCGAGTCGTCGATGGAGGGCGCGCGTGGTGTGCTGATGTCCATCGCCGGTGGTAGCGACCTGGGTCTCTTCGAGATCCACAACGCCGCGACGCAGGTGCAGGAAGCCGCACACGAGGACGCCAACATCATCTTCGGCACGGTCATCGACGACAACCTCGGCGACGAGGTGCGCGTCACGGTCATCGCGGCAGGATTCGACGGCGGTACCCCGCGCAAGCGCACCGACGCCCCCGCGGCCGTCGGCAAGACGGCCGTCGGAGCTGGCCAGGCGGGCACCGTGAACCCCGCGGAGAAGACCGACCCGCTCTTCGGGAAGATGCCGCAGGAGGGCGCTGGTGACCCGTTCGCCGATCGCCAGGCGTCGCCGCCCCGTCGCAACAGCGTCACGCTCGACGACGATGACGTCGACGTGCCGTCGTTCATGAAGCGCTGACGAACGTGAGCGGGCCGATCACGCCCCGGGTGCGTCGTGTGGTGACCACCCGGGACGGCGGTGTGTCGAAACCGCCCTACGACTCGTTCAATCTGGGCGATCATGTCGGCGACGACCCGGATGCCGTCGCGGCGAACAGGTCTCGGCTCGCGTCGCAGTTGGGTCTCGCCGCCGACCGCGTCGTCTGGATGGAACAGATTCACAGTCGCAACGTCACAGTGGTCGACGCTCCTGTCGGCCACGCCGTCGAGGCCACCGACGCGCTGGTGACGACGACGCCAGGGCTTGCGCTGGCGGTTCTCAGTGCCGACTGTGTGCCGGTTCTGTTGAGCGACGACGAGGCGGGTGTGATCGCCGGAGTACATGCCGGACGGGTGGGAGCGCGCATCGGGATCGTCCCGGAAACGCTGCGCGTGATGATTTCGTTGGGTGCGCGCCCCGAGCGGATCGGCGCATTTCTCGGACCTGCCGCGTGTGGACGCCAATACGAGGTTCCCGCTGCGATGCAGCGCGACGTCGAAGAGCATCTACCGGGCAGTGCCTGTTTGACCGACAAGCGCACCCCGGGACTCGATCTTCGGGCTGGATTGCGTCGGCAACTGCTTGCGCTGGGTGTCGCCGCGGTGGCAGAGGATCCGCGGTGCACGATCGAAGACGCGCACCTTTTCAGTCACCGACGCGGCGCGCCGACGGGCAGGCTCGCATCGGTCATCTGGATCGACCCGAGTCCCGAGTCGTGATGACTGCACACGACGATGAGCGCACGGCCCAACTGTCGGAGTCGCTGTCGGCTGTGCGCACACGTCTCGACGCCGCGGTCGATGCTGCTGGGCGACGACGAGGTGACGTGGAGTTGCTCGTCGTGACCAAGTTCTTCCCAGCCGAAGATGTCGCGCGATTGATCACGTTGGGCGAGAAGGACTTCGGCGAGTCGCGGGAGCCTGAGGCGAGCCGCAAAATCGACGAACTGCGCGCGGATGCGGGTGGCGATCTCGGCGACGTCGCATTCGACATGATCGGTTCGGTGCAGACCAAGAAGGCGCGCACCGTCGCCCGATGGGCACGTGCGGTGCATTCGGTCGACCGCGACAAACTCATCGATCATCTGGCGACAGCAAGTAGGTCCGCCCTCGACGACGGTGAGCGGGGCACGCCGCTGGGGATCTATCTCCAACTGAGCCTCGACGGCGATCCCACCAGGGGTGGAGCGCTTGAGGAAGAGCTTCCCGAGTTGGCCGACAGGGTCGAGGCGAGCGACTCGCTGGCGCTGCGCGGGCTGATGGTGATCGCGCCGCTCGACGGCGACGTCGACGAGTGGATGGCACGAACGGCGCAGGCGCACGAACGGTTTCGGACCCGGTTTCCCCAGGCGACCGGACTCTCGGCGGGTATGTCGTCGGATCTCGAAAGTGCCGTCGCACATGGATCGACATGCGTGCGTGTCGGTACCGCAATCATGGGTCCGCGGCCGTTAATCTCTCACTAGTCACATTGGTCACATGCGAACCAACGAGAACAAACTCCACACTGACAACACTCGCGAACCCGCCGCGGGTGTCGGATGACCAGAGAGGCCCCTCACATGACCACGATGCAGAAGTTCAAGGCATATTTCGGCATGGTGCCTCCGAGCGAGTACGAGGACGACTACTTCGACGAGCCCGGACCGGGTCCGGTGCGGTCGATGTCGCGTGAGCGCGTGTACCGCGACGACTACTACGGCGAGGCTCCGCTGCGTGACGGCTACGGGGATTCCTACGCAGACCCCGGCTACCGCGAGGCTGCCGACGCAGGCTACGACGAGCGACGATTCGGACCAGGCTTCGATTCGGCACCCGGCTACGAGCAGGGGTACCAGGGCGACTACACCTACGCGGGTCCGCGACACTCCGAGCCGGTCGAGCGTCCCCGCCCGGTCTCGCGCCTCGAGCCGCTGCAGCGGTCGAGTGCGGCCCCGCACCGCGCCGCAGCGGTGTCGGCCTCTGCGAGTCCCGATCTCGAGCAGGTCTTCGCCGACGGTCCGCTGCACAAGATCACGACGCTGCGCCCCGCCGACTACAGCGAAGCACGCACGATCGGCGAGCGGTTCCGTGACGGCAACCCGGTCATCATGGATCTCGTCGACATGAGCAACGACGACGCGAAGCGCCTCGTCGACTTCGCGGCCGGTCTCGCCTTCGCGCTGCGTGGCTCGTTCGACAAAGTCGCCACGAAGGTGTTTCTCCTCTCACCGGCCGACATCGACGTCTCTGCGGAGGATCGCAAGAAGATCGCCGCGACAGGCTTCTACAACCACGGCTGACATCGACGTATTCGGCGGGCGAATCGCACTCGGTTCGCCCGCCGATGCTCGTTCGGCCCCCACATCTGCTCGCGCGCACCAGGTCAGCGGTACCTGGGGTGCAGCGCGCCCGACATATCAGGCACTCTTGACTCGTGGCGATACTGTTCGAAGTCCTCTACATCGTGCTGTTCATCTACTGGCTGCTCCTGCTTGCACGCCTCGTCATCGAATTGGTGCGCACCTTCGCGCGTGAATGGCGACCGAGGGGTATTGCAGTTGTGATCATCGAGGCGGTATTCACTGTCACCGACCCGCCGATCAAGGCGCTTAGGCGCATACTGCCTCCGATTCCGCTCGGTCCGGTTCGGCTCGATCTCTCGCTGATGATCGTGATGATCGTCGTACTCATCCTCATGTCGGTCATGCGAGGGCTGGCCAACAATGCAGCGGCCTCGGCGCTGGCGAGCGCACTCCTCTGACCAGCTGATCGGAGCTCGGGCGCTCGGTGAACGTCGGTTGAACACGATCCGACGTCATGATCCGACTGCCGCTCGTCGAGCCGATGTTCTACCGTTGAGTGTCATCATCGAGTGACTGTTGCATTGCAGGACGGCATCGAACATATGCGACAAGCGGTTCAGATGTGACAGGATGAGACGCCAGTTACGGATTTTGACTGGTATGAATATTGAGTGACAGTCTGTACACATAGGCTGTGACGTATCCGCCCAACTGAAGACCAAGCTCGGACGACACCAAGCTCGAGCCGACCCAACGCTCTAACGACAATGAGGGGAACCGACATGCGGCTGACACCAGCTGATGTGCACAACGTCGCGTTCAGCAAACCGCCGATCGGTAAGCGCGGCTACAACGAGGACGAGGTCGATCAGTTCCTCGACTTCGTCGAAGCCGAGCTCGCTCGCCTGATCGAAGAGAACAGCGACCTCAAGCAGCGCGTCGAAGAGCTCGAGGGTGAGCTCGCCGACGCCAAGTCCGGCAGTGGGACCGCCGACGCATCCTCGTCGTCCGACTCGACACCGACGACCGATGATTCGACACAGGTGTCCGACGACGACTCGAACATCCGAGCTGCTCGGGTTCTCGCTCTCGCGCAGGACACCGCCGATCGCCTGACGGGTTCGGCTCGCCAGGAAGCCGACACGTTGCTCGCGGATGCCCGTTCGCGCGCGGACGCCATGGTGTCCGAGGCGCAGACGAAGTCCGACGCTCTGCTGAACGATTCGCGTCAGCGGGCCGAAGCAATCCTCGCCGACTCGCAGACGAGGTCGGAGGCTCAGCTGCGTCAGGCGCAGGAACGTGCCGACGCGCTGCAGAGCGACGCCGAGCGTAAGCACAGCGAGATCATGGGCACCATCAACCAGCAGCGCGGCGTCCTCGAGGGACGTATCGAGCAGCTCAAGACGTTCGAGCGTGAGTACCGCACACGCCTCAAGACCTATCTCGAGTCCCAGCTCGAAGAGCTACAGCAGCGCGGCAGTGCCGCGCCTGTCGAGAACGGGCGCTCCGATCAGTCCTTCTCGTCGGATCCCGGTAACGGCGGCTTCAGCAGCTACTCGCAGAGCTGATCGGTGCCGGCGGACGGTCATTAGGCAGATGACGTGCTGAGTCTGGCGCTCGCGGCCACCCTCGTGGGCTTCGTGCTGCTCATCGTCGGGTTGATCACCGGCTCGGTGTGGCTGGCGGTGGCGTGCATCGTCGTCTGCCTCATCGGCCTGGCGTTCCTGATCGTCGACATCATCGGTTCCGGCCGAAAAGATGACCAGGTCGGCAATGATGACCAGGTCGGCAGTGATGATCAGGTCGACGAGTCCGACACAGGGGAGCGTCCCGAGGGACGTCGCTCCCGTAGCGTCGCCGCCGAGAGTGATCTCTCCGACGACGATCCCCCCGACGGTGGTAATGTGTTCGACGGCGGCTCGGGCATTTCCGGTCCGTCTCCCGCTGCACGACGCGAGTCCCCTCCGCAATCGTCGTGGCAGGGTGTGATCCAACCCGGCGGGCGGTCGGGTTCATCCGCCGACGCGGCGTCGAATCCGGATTCCGGCGAGAATCCAGGGACGAATGCATTCGGCACGGGAGAGGCTGCCCAGTCCTCGCGTGAAGGCAATTACGACGACTATCTGCGCGCTGTCGGGGGCGATCCCGCAACCGGCGGATTCCGCAGGCCGTCGACGCCTGACGAGCAGGCGCCGCCCCAGCAGGGGCGCCCTGATCAGCGTCCGCCGGCGCAGGGATACCAGCAGCCCCCGCGGCAAGCGCCTCCCGCGCAGATGCCAACGCAGGGCCCCCCACCGCAGGGTCCGGCCGCGCCGGGGTACCCGCAGCAGCCGTATCCCCGGGGCCCATATCCCCAGGGGCGCGAGCCCTACGGCCAGCAGAGGCCGGGTGGCGACCAGCAGCGTCCCGGCGCGGCGCCCCGACAGCCAGAGCGCGAGCAGCCGCCAGGCATACAGCAACCGCCGTCCGACGACGGCAAACCTTCTGATCGACCCTGGGAGCAACCCGAGCGTGAGCAGGGGAGCGGAACCGGGCGTTTCGATCCTCTCGATCCCAACTGGCGTCCGCCGTTCGACTGATCCCGACCGATCCATCCCTGGCGACCCCCTGCGGCATCAACAGGGCGACGACACCCAGGGCATCGACGACGGTCGATTCGTGGCCGGGTAGCCGCGGTCGCTACACTGGAAGCGCAATGATCCGGCCATCACCGGGGAGCACCCGGAAGAACGGATTCTCGTCACGCACCGCGTGAGTCGGTGGGCGTCCCAGTAGAACCGGGCGGGAGTGGCCCGTCATAGCCGCAGGCCCATTCGGTTGGGAGTGTTGGAGCGCTCCGGGTGTGTGAGCACCCGGCGTTATTCGCCTGCCGATCCGAGAGGGCCATGAGCGGCATCGGAGCAGTCCGATGCAAGCGGGGTGGTACCGCGCACGCGTCGTGCGTCCCCGTGCCAAGAGCACATGCACACGTCCTAGTGGACGTGCGAGCCAGGCACGAGGAGTCAGCGTGAGCGAGCAGTCAGAATCGGCAACACGTGTGTACCCGGTCGTCGACATGACCGGTGGCGTACGTAGTGGTGCGCCATCTTTCCCCGACGTCGAGCTCAACGTTCTCGACTATTGGAAGAACGACGACACGTTCGCCGCATCCATCGCCAATCGAGCCGACGCTCCGGAGTTCGTGTTCTACGACGGGCCTCCGTTCGCCAACGGCCTCCCCCACTACGGTCACCTGCTGACCGGTTACGTCAAGGATCTGGTACCGCGGTACCAGACGATGCGCGGCAAGAAGGTCGAGCGTCGATTCGGCTGGGACACCCACGGACTGCCCGCAGAACTCGAGGCCGAACGTCAACTCGGGATCACCGATAAGTCGGAGATCGAGAAGATGGGCGTCGAGAAGTTCAACGACTTCTGTCGCGACTCCGTGCTGCGCTACACCGGTGAGTGGCGTGACTACGTCACCCGTCAGGCTCGTTGGGTCGACTTCGACAACGATTACAAGACCCTCGACATCGACTTCATGGAGTCGGTGATGTGGGCATTCAAGCGGCTCTGGGACAAGGGCCTCATCTATCAGGGCTATCGCGTGCTGCCGTACTCCTGGTACGAGCAGACACCCCTGAGCAACCAGGAATCGAAGCTCGACGACGCGTACCGCATGCGCCAGGACCCCGCTCTCACCGTGAGCATGCCGCTGGTCGTCGACTCCGACGGTCCGCTGGCGGCGCTGGACGGGGTCAATGCGTTGATCTGGACCACGACGCCCTGGACTCTGCCGTCGAACCTCGCGATCGCCGTCAATCCCGATGTCTCCTATGTGCATGTGCGTGCGGCGGACGGGCGCGAGTACCTCCTCGCCGAGCCGCTGCTCGGCAGCTACGCGAAGGAGATCGTCGACCCCGAGGTGCTGGGCACGTATCAGGGGCGCGACCTGGAGGGGCTGGCGTACACACCGCCGTTCGACTTCTTCGTCGGGCACCCCAACGCTCACCGCATACTGCTCGGCGATTACGTGACCACCGACAGCGGTACCGGAATCGTCCATCTCGCACCGGCTTTCGGTGAGGAGGACATGGAGCTCTCGACGGCCAACGGCATCGAGGTCGTGCAACCACTCGACGCAGGTGGCCGATTCACCTCGCAGGTGCCGCCGTATGAGGGCCTCATGGTGTTCGACGCCAACGCGCCGATCATCAAGGACCTCAAGGCCGGTGGGTCGCGCGTCCTCGCCGGATCGGACGGGCACCAGGGGCGTGTGGTGCGGCACGAGACCATCGAGCACTCCTACCCGCACTCGTGGCGGTCGGGAAAGCCGTTGATCTACATGGCCGTTCCGTCGTGGTTCGTCGCGGTCGACCCGATCAAGGACCGCATGATCGAGCTGAACAAGCAGATCACCTGGTCGCCGGCACACATCCGCGACGGGCAGTTCGGCAAGTGGCTCGAGGGTGCACGCGACTGGAACATCAGCCGCAACCGCTACTGGGGCGCGCCGATCCCGGTGTGGATCTCCGACGACCCGGAGTACCCGCGTACCGACGTGTACGGCTCGCTCGACGAGCTCGAGCGCGACTTCGGCGTGCGCCCGAACAACCTGCATCGTCCCTACATCGACGATCTGACGCGGCCCAATCCCGATGACCCGACCGGGAATTCGACGATGCGCCGCGTTCCCGAGGTTCTCGACTGCTGGTTCGAGTCGGGCTCGATGCCGTACGCCCAGGTGCATTACCCGTTCGAGAATTCGGAATGGTTCGACGGGGCGAGTGACGGTTCGGAGCCTGCGCACAATCCGGGCGACTTCATCGTCGAGTACAACGGCCAGACGCGTGGATGGTTCTACAACCTGCACGTGCTCGCGACTGCGCTCTTCGATCGTCCGGCATTCAGAACCGTTGCGGCGCACGGCATCGTGCTCGGCGACGACGGCCAGAAGATGTCGAAGTCCAAGCGTAACTATCCCGACGTCAACGAGGTGTTCGACCGCGACGGCAGCGATGCGATGCGGTGGTTCCTGATGGCGTCGCCGATCCTGCGTGGCGGCAACCTGGTGGTGACGGAGAAGGGAATCCGCGAGGGCGTACGCCAGGCGTTGCTCCCGCTGTGGAATGCCTACAGCTTCCTGCAGCTCTACGCCGACCGGCCCGCCACGTGGCGCACCGACTCGTCGAACGTGCTCGACCGGTACATCCTGGCCAAGCTCGCCGTCACGCGTGACGCGATGACCGAGGCCCTCGACGTTTACGACGTCTCCGGCGCGTGTGATGCGTTCCGCGAGTTCGTCGAGTCACTCACCAACTGGTATGTGCGTCGATCGCGGGCGCGTTTCTGGGCGGGCCAGGATGAGGACCCGGAGGCGTTCGACACCCTGTACACGGTGCTTGAGGTTGCGAGTCGCCTTGCGGCGCCGCTGCTTCCGCTGGCGACCGAAGCCATCTGGCGTGGGCTGACGGGCGAGCGTTCGGTGCATCTGACCGACTGGCCGACGAGTGACGAACTTCCCGCCGACGCCGACCTCGTCGCTGCGATGGACGACGTGCAGGCGGTGTGCTCGACGGCGTCGAGCGTGCGCAAGGCCAACAAGCTCCGTGTGCGACTTCCGTTGCCGCAGTTGACCGTCGCGTCGCCCAACGCCAATCGTCTCGCGCCCTACACCGATCTGATCGCCGACGAGATGAACGTCAAGTCGGTCGAATTGTCCACTGAGGCAGATCGATACGGTCACTACGAGCTCGCGGTCAACGCGCGCGCCGCAGGACCACGCCTTGGCAAAGATGTACAGCGCGTCATCAAGGCGGTCAAAGCGGGGAACTGGAGCGTGCGGACCGCCGACGACGGTACCGAGATCGTGTCGGCCGACGGCATCGACCTGGAGCCGGGCGAGTACAGCAGGAAACTCGTTGCGGAGGAACCGGATTCGACGGCCGAACTCCCCGGCGGGGGCGGACTCGTCGTCCTGGATACGAACGTCACCGAAGACCTAGAGTCGGAGGGTTGGGCGAAGGACCGCGTGCGTGAACTCCAGGAGGCACGTCGCGGTCTTGGGCTCGACGTGTCGGATCGCATCGAGGTGCGCTTCGTGGTGCCCGAGCCGCGACTCGAGTGGGCTCGACGCCACGCCGACATGATCGCCGGTGAGGTGCTCGCGACGTCGTTCGTAGTCGAATCGGCAGACGACTCCGGTGCGGGAGCGATCGAACTCGGCGACGGGGTGACGGCGGACGTCAAAAAGCGAGCTGAGTAGCCCGCCGATCAACATTGGTCGTCGAAGAGCAGTGACAGGACGGCGTCGACCTGCGTGGTGAACAGCGCGTCGGGATGTGTGAAGGTGTCGGCGCCGTACTGTCCGAAGACCTCGAGGCTGATCCCGCCGATGATGGTTGCCCATAGGGTGGTCGCCGCGGCGACCACCTCTGCGGGCATGTCGACGCCGAACTCGTCGAGGATCTGGCGCATGTCGGCGGCGACCGCCGGCGAGATCGATGGCAGCTGCGCGCGCAGTGCGCCATCGCGGTGGGCTGCCGCCAACTCGACGACGAGTCGGCCGACCACGCGCGTTCCGGGGACCGTCGTACGCTCGGCCGGTGCCGAGTACCCGGGCACCGGACTGCCGTACAGCAGCGCCCATCGCGCGGGATCGGTGAGTGCCCAGGCGCGCATCGCAACGGCCATGCGCCGCAAGCGCTTCCGCGAGTCGCTGACGCCGTCCGGGCTGTCAGCGTCAGCGGCGGCGTCGACGGTGTCGGCGACGTCGTTGTAGCCCTCCACCAGAAGCAGGGTCAACAAGTCGTCGCGGCTGGGTACGTAGCGGTAGACGGCCGACGAGACGACGCCGAGGTCGCGAGCGATCGCCCGTAGCGAAAGCCCGGCAGCGCCCTGCGTGCGCAGGTGCTCGCGGCCGAGCCGCAGGATCTCGGCCTCCATCGCCGCGCGATTGTCAGCGCGCGTCTTTCCCGTTGCCATGAGGCCAGTCTGCCAGATCAGAGAGCGGTGCTCTTGCACTTCCTCGGCGAAGAGCGCATGCTCAATGGAGAGCGGTGCTCTCGGTTCGGGCAAGGTTTTCACTCGCAATGCCTTCCCATGCACTGCTTCACATACAACGTCGAGGAGTAACCGTCATGCAATCAACGCAACACCACGTCACGCCCGGCCGCTCGGACCGCGTCTTCAATTCCGTCGTTCGCTGGCTCGCCGACCGTGGGGTCAACCTCGCCGGTGCACAGACGCTGACCGTCGTCGGACGAAAGTCTGGTGCACCACAGAGCATTCCGGTGAATCCCATCGCGCTCGACGGTCGCGAGTACCTCGTGGCGGTACGCGGCAACACCCAGTGGGTGCGCAATGCCCGAGCCGCGCGGACCGCGCACCTGCGTCGTGGTCGCAACGATCGAAGGGTCACGCTCAGCGAGGTCGATGTCGCCCACCGCGGTCCGATCATCCGCGCGTACCTGAAGCGATGGGGATGGGAGGTCGGCCGATTCCTACCCGACGGCATGACCACCGACCCATCCGACGACGAACTGCACACACACGCGGCGTCGATCCCGGTTTTCGCCGTCGGCAGGGCGACCACCGGGTAAGTCCCTGACGTGACGTGAATCGGCCTGCCTAGTCTTGATGTGTGTCAGCAGTGTCCGGTTCGTCCTCAGACGGGGAACGCAGCACCCGGTGGGTGATGCATCTGGACATGGATGCCTTCTTCGCCTCGGTGGAGCAGTTGACGAGACCGACCCTCGCGGGACGCCCGGTGCTCGTCGGTGGCACCGGGGGCCGCGGTGTCGTCGCGGGCGCCAGCTACGCCGCACGTCGATTCGGTGCGCATTCGGCGATGCCGATGCATCAGGCACGACGCCTCGTCGGAGCGTCGGCGGTGGTACTGCCACCGCGCGGCTCGGTGTACCGCGTGGTGAGCAGCAAGATCTTCGGGATCGTGCGTGACGCGGTGCCGGTCATCGAGATGCTGTCCTTCGACGAGGCTTTCGGCGAACCCGTCGATCTCGTCGGTGCCTCCGCCGCCGACGCCGAGGCGTTCGCGCAAGAGATCCGTAGGCGCATCTTCGACGGCGTCGGGTTGGCGGCTTCCGTCGGTGTCGGCAGCGGTAAGCAGATCGCGAAGATCGCCTCGGGAATGGCCAAACCCGATGGGGTCATGGTCATTCCGCCGAGCAGAGAACTCGACTTCCTCCACGCACTGCCGGTACGCAAACTCTGGGGAATCGGGCCCGTCTCCGGAGAACGGTTGGCGCGCCTGGGTATTGACACGATCGGCGACCTTGCCGCGATGTCCGACCTCGAAGTAGCGTCGGTGCTCGGCTCCAGCGTCGGACCAGCACTGCATCTGCTCGCGCGTGGACACGACGACCGGCCCGTCACCGAGCGCGCAGCGGCCAAACAGATCAGCGCCGAATCGACCTTCGCGCGCGACATCGTCGACCTCGCAGGCCTGCGACCCGCAATCGACAAGTCGGCGGCCGACGCGCACCGTCGACTGCTTTCCGACGGACGCGGTGCGCGCACCGTCGTGCTGAAACTCAAGCGTTCGGATATGTCGATCCTGACCCGATCGTCGACGCTGCCCGCCGCGACGACCGATCTCGACACCCTCACATCGATGGCCCGACGACTCGCTCTGGACCCACAGACCGTCGGCCCGATACGCCTTGTCGGAGTGGGCTTCTCAGGTCTGTCGACCGTCGAGCAGTACGTGCTCTTCGGCGACGGCGATATTGCACCAATCGCCGACATCGCACGGATGCCCCCAGATCTCGACGCCCCAGATCTCGAAGCAGTGGTGTCCGTCGACACGGCTGCACCCTCGGACGGATTCGAAACCACCCACTCTGCCGTCTCCGACAGCGGTGCCGAATCGGCCCTCTCCGACAGCGGGAGCTGGGCGACGACAGGCGTCGACGTGGTGCATCCCGAGTTCGGGCACGGCTGGGTGCAGGGGAGCGGACACGGTGTGGTGACCGTGCGATTCGAAACGCGGGCAACAGGACCCGGCGTCGCGCGCACGTTCGCAGCCGACGATGGCGCGTTGCGACGCGGCGACCCGCTCGACAGTCTCGCGTGGCCCGATGTACCGCGCTGAGCCCTCAGGCCACGACGATCAGGTGGCGGGCTCGGAACGGCGGAAGAAGTCGGCGACGTCGTCGGCGTCATGTCCCGTCGACAGCAGCGCGATCAGTGCCATGCGCGCCTGTGGCGCACGCAACCACCGGGACACCACGGCGCCTGCGCGTTCGAGGTCGACGGCTCCGCCACCGCCGCCATAGGTCGCGACCACCGGGCCGTACGGCACACGGGTCGTGACGACGACGGCGACCCCCGCGCGTCGCGCGGCGACAACCTCGGCGGTGATGTCGGGATGCGTGTTGCCCGAACCCGTTGCCGCGAGCACGATTCCCGACGCACGCTGTGCGACGGCCGCGGCGATGATTCCCGCGGCGACGCCGGGGTACAACGCGTAGGTGTCCACGCGGGCGAGACGTTCGGGCATCGGGTCGCCGACCAGGGGGCGCGGCAGTGCGTCGTGCACGGTGTCGAAGGCCTCGGTCGCGGTGGTCGACACTTTGAACGCTCCCCGAACGGGCAGCACGCGTCCGCCCAATGCCAGCACTACGCCGCGGCCACGGCTAGCCGGATCGGCCGCCACCTCGATGGCCGCAGCGATGTTCGCGGGTCCGTCGGCGTCGGGGGCGTCGGCGGGGTATTGCGCCCCGGTGAACACGACGGGCCGGGGATCGTCGGAGACGAGGTCGGCCAAGAACGCTGTCTCCTCCATCGTGTCGGTGCCGTGGGTGACGACGACCCCGGTCACGTCACCGTCGTCGAGTGCGGCCTTGACCGCGCGCACCACCTGCGCCTGTTGGGTCACCGTGATCGCCGAACTGTCGACCGACATGAGGTCGACGGACTCGATGAGTGGAGTGAGAGCGTCGGGCGTCGGCGCGTCGGCGAGGAGTTCGGACGCGGTCAGCACCGGAATCGCCCCGTCCGCGCTCTGGCGAGCAGCTACCGTTCCGCCCGTGGTGATGAGCGCGATTCGGGGTTGCGTCATGCCAGACAGCGTCCCCGGAACCGATGTCGGACGTCAACCGTTGCACTCGTCGGCACTGCTCGTGCGACACCGTAATGCTCACCGACGATCGTTGTCACGCACGATCTCGGCGGGTACGTGTCGTTGGGTGGAGTCGATGTGTTTGGCATAGTGGTGTGAGTTTGTGGCCACGGGGGTGGACGCGGTGACCGGAGTGACGGTCGCTGTGAACCGCGGACGACCGCGCCCGTCACCGCCGAACACGATCATCGCCGACGTTGAAATGTGAGGAAGATCCTTGAAGTTCCCTAAATTCGTAGGTGCCGCCGTCATGACCGTGGCAGTTGCCACGTCCCTCGCGGCATGCAGCAGCAGCGACGATTCCGACGACGTCCCCACGGTCGCTGCGACGACCAGTGCTGCCGCGACGTCCGAGGCCGCCGCGTCGGGTGCCGACGCCGGGGTCACCAACCCCAACGTCCGCCCGAGTGTCGCCACGCTGAACGCGATGTTGAACAAGGCGCTCGACCCCAATGTGCCCAACTCGGAGAAGACCGATCTCGTGCAGGGTTCCGAGAAGGATCCCCAGCTCTTCGACAAGCTGGTCAAGGCGCGTGAGGACAACAAGGACGTCACCTACCAGATCTTCCCGCCCGTGATCCCGGCCGGCCCGAACAAGGCAACCGTGAAGGTTCAGGTGAAGCTCCCCGACAACCCGCCGACCAAGCTCGACGCCCAGATCGTGTACGACGGCGGACGGTGGAAGCTCGCCAGCGACTCGGTGTGCCCGATCCTGTCCGGCAACAACATCAAGAGCGCCATGTGCACCAAGTGACTCAAGTGCACGCCTGAGCGCGCATGCACCACAACGAGAGCCCCTGTCCCGCGCGGGACAGGGGCTCTCGTGTGTGTGAGGGAGCTCTCTACTTCCAGGAGTAGGAGAAGCCGATCTTCTGGAGCAGTGGATTGGCAGGGTCGGCTCCGACAAGTTCACGCGCACCCGTGTACGTGCCCGAGCCGCTGATCGGCAGACCGCGCGTCACGTCGGAGACAAGGGTTCCCGAACCGGTGTAGGAGTAGCGGGAGATGGTCAGCGTGGTGTCGGAGCCGGGAATCGCATACACCGAGTTGACCGGTGATTCTTCGGTGGTGAAGTCGATGGTCACGCGGTTGCCGTCCCACGCCTTGAGTGTCGCGGTGATCGTCTGGGTCAGCGTTGTGGCGGCCGTGATGGTCCGCTCGGTTCGCCACGTCGCACCCACCCCGATCGGCTCGGTGGGCAGAGGAATCGAGTTCTGGAACGCCTGAACCAGCGACTGCTCGATGGCACTTCTCGCCTCCGAACCCGAATCCTTCGTCGGGATCAGTCGCAGCGAGACCGGAGCGGCGCCCGGTCCGAGCGCCACACCCGCCTTCGCGTCCTTGGTCGCCTTCAGTTGGTCGTTCAACGTCGGGTCGGGCGAGGTCGACGCGCCCAGTGTCATCTCGAGATCGGTGTTGTCGGTGCAATGGAACGACGCGGTGATCGGGATGTCGACGGTCTGCTCGGTCGTGCCGTCGGCCGCTGTGACAGACGACGTCGTCGACAACGTCGAATGTTGTGGCGTTGCGCGGTTCGGGGCGCTGCCGACCACGCGGTGTGGCTGGTTTCCGGTGGATGTGACAGTGACCGCCGCGGGTGGGATCGGGATCAGGTTGGCGTCGCGTTGCCCGGAGGTCGAGGTGGTCGTGCAGCCCGCTTGGGCTCCGGACGGCTGCCCCGATCCGGCATCCGACTCCGAGTCGCTGCCGCATCCCGACACGAGGAGCACACTCGCCAGTGCCGCTGCGGTCGATCCGAGCGTGACCCGGCGGCGAACCGAGCGGCGTCGAGGGGGTGGTTCATGGACAGTTCGACGGGTCGGATCGGACACGCCAGTCAGCGTATTGCACGTGTCAGGGATGATGGTGGGGTGGATGACCGACCCGACCAGACGCACGACCTCTCCGACGACCGGGAAACCAGCGAGAACGACCGCAGTGGGATGCTGCGCAGCTCGACCTCGGTGCTGGTATTGCTCGCGGGCATCGCGTTGGCGGTGATCGCGCTCGACGTGATCACCAAGTCGCTGGTCGTCGCGCTACTCGACCCGGAGCGCCCGGTGCACATCATCGGTGATGCCGTCACGCTGCGGCTCGTGCGCAACAGCGGCGCGGCATTCTCGATGGCGTCCGGCTACACCTGGGTATTGACGCTGATCGCCCTCGCGGTCGTGGTGGTCATCTTCCGGTTCAGCCGCAAACTCCGCTCGGGGTGGTGGGTCCTCGGTCTCGGGCTGGTCCTCGGCGGTGCCATCGGCAACCTGATCGATCGGATCTTCCGTGACCCCGCACCGCTGCGCGGACACGTCGTCGACTTCATCTCGGTCGGCTGGTGGCCCGTGTTCAACGTCGCCGACTCGGCGGTTGTGTGCGGTGCCGTGCTACTCGTCGTGCTGTCGCTGCTCGGATACGACTACGACGGCTCGCGGTCGGGCTTTGCCGCTCGGCGCGCCGCGAAAGTCGAGGCCGAGAATGCGTGAATCGCGTTCCATGCCGGTTCCCGACGGGATCGCGGGCATGCGCCTCGATGCCGGGGTGTCCCGCATCCTCGGCCTCTCGCGAACCGTCGTGGCCACTCTCGCCGATGCGGGTGATGTGACCGTTGACGGCATCGCGGTCGGCAAGTCGCACAAGCTCGCAGCGGGTAGTTGGCTCGATGTATTGCTTCCCGAGCCGGACGAGCCGTTGCGGGTCGAGCCGACGCCGGTCGAAGACCTCTCGGTGATCTATCACGACTCCGACATCATCGTCGTCGACAAGCCCGTTGGCGTCGCGGCCCATCCGTCGCTGGGATGGAGCGGACCCACCGTCGTGGGCGCGTTGGACGCCGCGGGATTCCGGATCTCGACCTCGGGCGCGGCTGAACGGCAGGGCATCGTGTCGCGTCTCGACGTGGGCACGTCGGGGTTGATGGTGGTCGCGGCGTCGGAGCACGGATACACGTTGCTCAAACGCGCGTTCCGCGACCGTGAGGTCGAGAAGGGCTATCACGCGCTGGTGCAGGGCCATCTCGATCCGCCGACCGGAACCATCGACGCGGCGATCGGCCGTCATCGGGGAGCCGACTGGAAATTCGCGGTGACCGCGAACGGCAAGCCGAGCATCACCCACTACGACACGCTGGAGATGTTCGCCGCGGCGTCGCTGCTCGACATCCACCTCGAAACGGGACGGACGCACCAGATTCGCGTGCACTTTTCTGCGCTGCACCACCCATGCTGCGGTGACCTGACCTACGGAGCCGATCCGGTGTTGGCCGCGCGACTCGGGCTCGAGCGCCAGTGGCTGCACGCTCGTTCGCTCGGGTTCGCCCATCCTGCCGACGGACGTTGGGTGGAGTTCGTCAGTCCCTATCCGGCCGACCTGCAACACGCTCTGGACGTCCTGCGCGACACGTGAGTGCACGCCCGCGCCGACACGCCGCGGGCGACACTCCGGGGATCCTCGCCTCATCTGTCACAGCCTGGCGCGGCATGTTCGTGAGTGTCAGAGGGGAGTCCTACAGTGGTTGAGGTCGATCAGTGGTCGGGATCGATCAACAACGCTCAGCAACACACGCACGTTCAGTGACGTCTGTCCAGGACGTTCCTTCGAGGTGAGAGGCATCCGTGGCCGGTTCGTTTGTCCACCTGCACAACCACACCGAGTACTCGATGCTCGACGGTGCAGCAAAGGTGTCGCCCCTGTTCGCGGAGGCCAAACGCCTGGGCATGACCGCGATCGGCATGACCGACCACGGCAACATGTTCGGTGCAAGTGAGTTCTACAACACCGCGATCAAGAACGAGATCAAGCCGATCATCGGCATCGAGGCCTACATCGCACCGGAGTCGCGGTTCGACACCAAACGCATCCAGTGGGGTACGCGCGACCAGAAGGGCGACGACGTCTCGGGTTCGGGCGCCTATACCCACATGACGATGGTCGCCGAGAACGCGACCGGTCTGCGTAACCTGTTCAAGCTGTCGTCACTGGCGTCCATCGAGGGCCAACTCGGCAAGTGGGCCCGCATGGACGCCGACCTCATCGCCGAACACGCCGAGGGCATCATCGCGACCACGGGGTGTCCGTCCGGCGAGGTCCAGACCCGTCTGCGTCTCGGTCATGACCGCGAAGCTCTCGAAGCGGCCGCCAAATGGCAGGAGATCTTCGGTAAGGAGAACTTCTATCTCGAGTTGATGGAGCACGGACTCGAGATCGAGCGCCGTGTGCGTGACGGCCTGCTCGACATCGGCCGCAAGCTCGGCATCAAGCCGATCGTCACCAACGACTGCCACTACGTCACGAAAGACCATGCCGCGAGCCACGAGGCGCTGCTGTGTGTGCAGACCGGTAAGACGCTGACCGACCCGACACGATTCAAGTTCGACGGCGACGGCTACTACCTGAAGTCCGCCGACGAGATGCGCGCCCAGTGGGATTCGGTCGTCCCCGACGCCTGCGACAACACCCTCGAGATCGGCGACCGGGTGCAGTCCTACACCGACGTCTTCACCCACCGCGACCGCATGCCGATCTTCCCCGTTCCCGACGGCGAATCGCAGCAGACGTGGCTGCGCAAGGAAGTGGCCAACGGTCTCGCCGAGCGTCGTTTCCCCGGCGTCGAGGTACCAGAGGAATATCTGCGTCGCGCCAACTACGAGCTCGACGTCATCATCCAGATGGGTTTCCCCGCCTACTTTCTCGTGGTCGGCGACCTCATCCGGCACGCCCACGAGGTGGGTATCCGCGTCGGCCCAGGCCGTGGTTCCGCGGCGGGCTCGCTGGTCGCGTGGGCGCTCGGTATCACCAACATCGACCCGATCCCGCACGGACTGCTGTTCGAGCGATTCCTCAACCCCGAGCGTGTGTCGATGCCCGATATCGACATCGACTTCGACGACCGTCGACGCGGCGAGATGGTTCGCTACGCCACCGACCGGTGGGGCAGCGACAAGGTCGCCCAGGTCATCACCTTCGGCACCATCAAGACCAAGGCCGCGATCAAAGACTCCGCGCGAGTTCAGTTCGGCCAGCCCGGCTTTGCCATTGCCGACAAGATCACCAAGGCGTTGCCGCCGCCGATCATGGCCAAGGACATCCCGGTCTGGGGTATCACGAACCCCGAACATGAGAGGTTCGGCGAGGCCACGGAGGTCCGCACTCTCATCGAGACCGATCCCGACGTCAAGAAGATCTACGACACCGCGATCGGACTCGAAGGCCTGATCCGTAACGCGGGCGTCCACGCGTGCGCGGTGATCATGTCCTCCGAACCACTCACCGACGCGATCCCGGTGTGGAAGCGCGCACAGGACGGCGCGATCATCACCGGCTGGGACTACCCGTCGTGTGAAGCCATCGGTCTGTTGAAGATGGACTTCCTCGGTCTGCGCAACCTGACCGTCATCGGCGACGCGCTCGAGAACATCAAGCTCAACCGAGGCATCGATCTCGACCTCGACACCCTGCCGCTCGAAGACACCAAGACCTACGAGCTGCTGGCCAAGGGCGACACCCTCGGTGTGTTCCAGCTCGACGGCGCGGCGATGCGCGAACTGCTGAAGATGATGCAACCCACCGGCTTCGAAGACATCGTCGCCGTGCTCGCGCTGTATCGCCCCGGACCGATGGGCGTGAACGCGCATACCGATTACGCCAAGCGTAAAAACGGGCTGCAGCAGATCAAGCCGATCCATCCCGAACTCGAAGAGCCGCTCAAGGAAATCCTCGCCGAGACCTACGGTCTGATCGTCTACCAAGAGCAGATCATGCAGATCGCTCAGAAGGTCGCGGGCTATTCGCTCGGTCAAGCAGACCTGCTGCGCCGCGCGATGGGCAAGAAGAAGAAGGAGATCCTCGACGAGGCCTATGACGGCTTCGCAGAGGGGATGCGCAACAACGGCTTCTCCCAGGCTGCCATCACCGCCCTGTGGGACACGGTGTTGCCCTTCGCCGGCTATGCGTTCAACAAGTCGCACGCGGCGGGCTATGGTCTGGTCTCCTTCTGGACCGCCTACCTCAAGGCGAACTACCCGGCCGAATACATGGCCGGCCTGCTCACCTCCGTCGGCGACGACAAAGACAAGGCGGCCATCTATCTCGCCGACTGCCGGAAGCTGGGCATCACTGTGCTCCCTCCGGACGTCAACGAGTCGCAGCACAACTTCGCCGCAGTCGGAACGGACATCCGCTTCGGTCTCGCCGCGATTCGCAACGTGGGTTCGGGCGTCGTGTCGTCGATCCTCGCCGCCCGCGACGAGAAGGGGAAGTTCACCAGTTTCTCCGACTACCTCAACAAGATCGATGTCACGGCGTGCAACAAGAAGGTCACCGAGTCGCTGGTGAAGGCGGGCGCATTCGATTCGCTCGACCATCCGCGCAAGGGTCTGTTCCTGATCCATGTCGAGGCGGTCGAGTCGGTCATCGGCACCAAGAAAGCCGAAGCGATCGGACAGTTCGACCTCTTCGGCGACGCGGGGGGTGGAGCCGACGACACCATGGCCGAGGTGTTCGCGGTCAAGGTGCCCGACCAGGAATGGGATTCCAAGCACAAGCTCGCACTCGAACGAGAGATGTTGGGGCTCTACGTGTCCGGGCATCCGCTCAGCGGCGTCGAACACGCGATCGCGGCGCAGACCGACACCTCGATCACGCAGTTGCTCGAGGGCAACATCTCCGACGGTGCACAGATCACCATCGGCGGCATCATCTCGTCGGTGACCCGCAGGGTGAACAAGAAGGGCGAGCCGTGGGCGGCCGTCACACTCGAGGACATGGTCGGTGGTGTCGAGGTCTACTTCTTCCCGCGCGCTTTCCAGACCTACGGGATGGACATCGTCGCCGACAACATCGTGTTGGTGAAGGCGCGCGTCAACATGCGCGACGACTCGATGATGATCAGCGCCAACGACCTCGCCGTTCCCGATCTCAACGCCGCGGGGGCCACCAAACCGGTCGCGCTGACACTTGCGGCTCGCGCCTGCACGCCCGATCGCGTGCAAGCGCTCAAGCAGGTACTCACCCGACATCCGGGCCCGGCCGACGTGCACGTGACGCTGGTCAGTGATGAGCGGTCGACCGTGCTGAAGTTGACCGAGTCGTTGCGCGTCACGCCCAGTTCGGCCCTGATGGGCGATCTCAAGGCGCTACTCGGGCCGACCTGCCTGGGCTGACCGACACGGGTACGCTCCAGCAATGCCCGGCCACATCATCGTGCACGGCGATGACGCCCTCACCGAGCGCATCACCGAAGAACTACGGCTCGCAGGAGCGACCATCGTGGTGCTGCACGATCCGGCAGAACTGCCGGACGTCGGCGTCGAAACCGCCGCGGCCGTCGTCTGCGCCGGTTCCGACGACGCGCTCAACCTCGAGATCGCCCTTCTGACACGCCAACTCAGCGCCGAGGTGCGCGTCGTGACCAACCTGTCGAGCGGCGTCCTACGCGACGCTGTCGCCCTCGGCAACGGTCCGGGCGCGGTGCTCGACGTCGCCGAGCTCGCGGGTCCGTCGGTGGTCGAGGCGTGTCTCGGCCGCACCACGCACCCGATTCCGGTGGCGGGCAACGACTTCCTCGTCGCGGGTGACTACGCGTCCCGCGACGCCACGTTGCGCGAACTCTACGGCGACCTCGCTCCCGTCGCCGTGCTTCGCGGTGAGAACAGCCCTGACGAGGGGGAGGTCGTTCCCTCGCCCGGGCGCGATCTCGCTGTGACAGCGGGCGACTGGGTCGCGATGATCGGCACCGCCGACGAGTTGGCGCACCAGAACATCGCAGTCAAGGAAGGTCCCGAGCGTGTGCATCGTAGAAGCGGCCGCCCGGTTCTGTTGCGTCTTCTCGGTGGCCTTCGGGGATTTCGAGACGACGTGAACCCCAACCTGTTCCGTGCGCTCGGCGTCTCGCTGGCCCTGCTGCTGGGGGCCACGGTCCTGCTGCGGTTCACCTACCACCGGCCGGGGATGAGCTTCGTCGACGCGCTCTACTTCTCCACCGAGACCATCGCGACCGTCGGCTACGGCGACTTCAGCTTCGTCGGTCAGCCCACGTGGCTGCGACTCTTCTCGATAGCGCTCATGTTCGCAGGAATCACCACGACGGCGATCCTGATGGCCTTCGTTGCCGACCTGCTCCTGTCGCGCCGTATCGGGACATCGGCCGGACGCCGACGCGCGAGCCAGATGTCGGGCCACGTGATCGTGGTCGGTCTCGGCTCATTCGGAATCCGTGTCGCCACCGACCTCGTCGCGCTCGGTTATCCGGTTGCGGTGGTCGAGCGCAATGACGACAACCGCTACCTCGCTGCGGCAGCAGAACTCGACATTCCGGTCGTCTTCGGTGATGCGACGCTCCGCAGCACGTTGAACGACGCCGGACTCGCGCGGGCGCGGGCCGTCGCCGTGCTGACACACGATGACATGGTGAACATCGAGAGCGGCATCGTGCTGCGCGAACTGCTCGGCGCACGGTGGTCCCGCGGCGCCGACGGCCGACCTGGGGTGCCGGTCGTCATGCGCGTCTACGACCACTCGCTCGGTAAGGCCGTCGCGCATCGCTTCGGATTCCAGAACGTCCGATCGACGGTCGAACTGGCGGCGCCGTGGTTCATCGGGGCTGCGCTGGGGCTCCAGGTGATCTCGACCTTCTCCGTCGGACAGCGCTCGTTCATGGTCGGTGGTTTGTTCATCCGCGCCGGGAGTCCCCTTGACGGCATGACCATGGCCGACCTGCCGACGCGCACACGGATCATCGCCATCGTGCGGGGCACCGACACCATCGTGCATCCCCGCCGCGACGATCGCCTCGCCGCAGACGACACCGCGTACCTCGTCGGTCCCTACCACGAGCTCTTCGACACCCTGCGTGACGGGCGCTGACGCGAGCTGACCAGCAATGATCGGTTGGTCACTCCGAAAGGTTTCGGGTCACCGAATATTTTCTCGCGGGTATGTCTATACTCGACGCAAAGCCCACCCGAACGGGTAGACGAACTCCCCAGCAGAATCGTTGCGAGGTATCCGATGGCAATTCTGATCGAGTCCAACGGAGCTCACCGAGGTCGCGCAACCGGCGCCGGCCACACGATCGACATCGCCGGAGTGAACTGGCCCGTGCACAAGCTCTACTCAGCAGTGGCGGCCGCAGTGGTCGCGCTTGTCGCACTCGTCGTGACCTGGTCGCCCGAGATTGCCGCATGGTCGTCGGCCGCGGCAGGCGTCGCGGTGTGGATCGTCGCGGCGAGCCTCACGCGCGAGTCGGCTCAGCGGCCGGGGAACGCCGCGACCGACCCGGCTGAGTAGCCACTCGGGATCTCGTAGATCCGTCCGTCGAAGCCTGCTCGGTACAGATGTCCGGCCGAGAAGCCACTCGCGGAACGACCGTACGACACCACGCTCGACAACGGCAGTCCGCTCGCGAGGACGCAATAGCGTCCCGGTGAGGTGATCCGCACGATCTGACCACCCGCGTTGAACGGAACCACCGGACGGTCGGCGGCGTCGAGTGTCAATCCGTCGGGTGCGGCGAGCGCGTCGGCGCCACCGAGCGTCAACAGACTCTGCACGATGCGCGGATTGCCGGTCGAGATCCGGCTGACTCCCGGATTGCTGAATGTGCGTGACACGTACAGGAAGCTGTCGTCGCGGTTGAGTACCGCTCCGTTGGCGCTCGGGATCGAAGCCCAGTTGGCCTGGACCGCCCCGGCGGGCGTGATGCGTCCGACCAAGTTGCCGAAGTCGTTGGTGGCGTACACATTTCCGCGTGCCGACACATCCATTCCGTCGGCTGCGGAGAGGCCGCCGACCCACGGGCGCAGGGCGAGGTTGTTGACGTCGAGCCGAGCAATTGCGCCGGGACGGATCGCATCGCCCAGGAAGACGCGTGGGTCCGACCCGTAGCCGACGAGGAGTGTGCCGTCCGGGGTCCACGCGAGTGCTCCCGCGCCACCGGAGGGAACCTTGGCGATCGGCACGGCACCGGCGCCGGGTCGATCGAGTCGGAAAACCCGGCCGCTGACCAGGTCGGTGGTGTAGAGCCGTCCGCGCGAATCGACAGTCAGTCCCTCCAATGCTGCTCCGGGAACAGTTCCGACGAGCCGCGCAGGTGCTGCGCCACCCGGACACGGCGCCGCGGCACCCGCGGTGCCGGTGCCGGTGACGGCGGTGACGATCACCGTCGCGCATACAGCTGCGCAGGCGGTGGCAAGAGCTGTGGTCCGCCGAAGGGGTCCGGTCCGAAGGGCTGCCATGGGAACGCGGTGTCGGAGCATGCCGACCTCCTGCTTGTTTTCGGCCGCGGAGCGGCGAGTTCGGTTTCCGCCGCGGAGCGGCGAGTTCGGTCCCGCCGCGATGCGGTGAGTGTGTCGCCACTGGGCTGGACGACGGCGTGTCGAGGACGACGCGGCGAAATGGGTGGACGTCACCGATGCTACGTCGGTCGGGTCGCCCGACGAGGGATTTCGTGAGGTGAGACCATGAGAGCGTGAGTACGCAACACCTCGGAATCGACAATTCGCAGCCCACGACGTCGGATCAGCAGCTCTGCGCCGACGCGATCGAAGCGGCTGTCGAGCGAATTTCGCCCGCGGTCACGCGCACCCCGCTAGAGGCCGTCCCACGAATCTCGGAGGCGTACGGCGCACGGATTCATGTCAAACGCGAAGACCTGCAAACCGTTCGGTCCTACAAGATCCGCGGCGCGTACAACACCATGTCGCTGCTGTCCGACGACGAGCTCGCGCCGGGCGTCGTCGCGGCCAGTGCAGGCAACCACGCACAGGGCGTCGCCTACGCCTGCCGCACGATGAAGGTGCCCGGCCGCATCTACGTCCCGACGACCACGCCGAAGCAGAAGCGCGACCGTATTCGCTGGCACGGAGGCGAATTCGTCGAACTCATCGCGGTCGGCGACACCTACGACGCTGCCGCGGCGGCCGCGCAGGACGATGTGATCCGGACCGGCGCCGCATGGATTCACGCCTTCGACGACCCGCGCACCGCGGCCGGTCAGGGCACCAGTGCGGTGGAGATCGTCGAGCAGCTCGGCAGGGTTCCTGACGTCGTCGTCCTTCCGGTCGGCGGGGGCGGCTGCCTGGCGGGTATCGCCACCTATCTGCGGTCGAAGTCCGACGACGTCGCGATCATCGGTGTCGAACCGTACGGTGCGGCATCGCTGTCGGCGGCGTTGGCGGCAGGAGGGCCGGTCACGCTCGAGGAGATAGACCCGTTTGTCGACGGCGCGGCGGTCAAGCGGATCGGCGCACTCGGTCACCATGCACTCGCCTCGATGGGCGCGACCGTCGCTGATCATCCCGAGGTGCGCCGACAGGTCGCGCGCCAGGGCGGAACGTCGCACGTGCCGGTGCTGTCCGTCGACGATCCACTGGTCGTGACAGCGGGTACCACCCACATCACCCACGTCGACGAGGGCGCGATCTGTTCGACGATGCTCGACCTCTATCAGAACGAGGGAATCATCGCCGAGCCCGCGGGCGCACTGGCCGTCACCGGGCTGTCGAGACTGTCGCTGCCCGCCGACGCCGACGTCGTCTGCCTGATCTCCGGCGGCAACAACGACGTGTCGCGGTACAACGAGATCATCGAACGGTCCCTCGTCCACAAGGGGCTCAAGCACTACTTCCTCGTCGACTTCCCGCAGGAACCGGGTGCGCTGCGCAGGTTCCTCGACGAAGTCCTCGGTCCCGACGACGACATCACGGTGTTCGAGTACGTCAAGCGCAACAACCGTGAGACGGGTGCGGCGCTCGTCGGCATCGAGCTCGGTTCACCGGAGGGGCTCGGCGACCTCATGGAGCGGATGTCACACTCCCGACTCAACTGCGAGCGACTCGAGCCGGGCTCGTCGGCGTACAACTATCTGACCTGACCGTCGTTTCTGACCTGACCGGCCGGATTCTGCTCCTACGTCAGCGCGCTCTGGTGCCGACGACGAGGTTGTGGCCTCCGCTGTGCAGGCCGTCGTCGGTGATGTCGACGTCGGCCCAGGTCAGTGCCGGTTCGAGCGGGATCGGCACGGTGGTTGGCTCTGCGCCGATCACCGCGACGACGGTCTGGTCGCCACGATGCATCGCGAACCAGCCGGCCTGCTCGTCGTACTCGACGTCTATAGAGGCAAAGGAGTTGTCGGCGAACGCGTTTCGTGTTTTCCGGAGTTCGATGAGTGCACGGTAGAACTCGAGTACCCGCGCGTGGATTCCGGTGTCGGGTTCGCTCCAATCGAGCTTCGAGTCGGCAAATGTCTGCGGTGATTGTGGATCGGGGATCTCGGCGCTGTCCCAACCGTGCTCGGCGAACTCGGCCTTGCGTCCCTCGGCGGTTGCGCGGCCGAGCTCGGGCTCGGGGTGCGAGGTGAAGAACTGGAACGGGGTGCTCGCCGCCCACTCCTCACCCATGAACAGCATGGGCGTGAAGGGGGAGAGGAGCACCAACGCGGCCTTGATGGCGAGCTGCCCGGGATCGAGATAAGCCGACGGGCGGTCGCCGATGGCGCGGTTGCCGATCTGGTCGTGGTTGCAGGTGTAGGCGAGTAGTGCCGTTGCCGGGATCTCGTCGGTCGGTATCGGCCTGCCGTGATGTCGTCGCCGAAACGACGAGTAGGTGCCATCGTGAAAGAAGCCGCCGCGCAACACCTTTGCCAGGGCCTGATAGCTGCCGAAGTCGGCGTAGTAGCCCTGCCGTTCGCCGGACACCAGGCTGTGGATGGCGTGGTGGATGTCGTCGTCCCACTGCGCCGTCAGACCGTATCCGCCGCGATCACGCGGTGTGATCAGACGCGGGTCGTTGAGGTCGCTTTCGGCGATCAGCGACAGCGACCTGCCGAGTTCGGCTGCGAGGGAGTCGGTTTCGAGAGCGAGCTCCTCGAGGATGTGTAGCGCGCGGTGGTCGTTGAGGGCGTGCACGGCGTCGAGTCGCAGGGCGTCGATGTGGAAGTCGCGGAACCAGCGAAGCGCATTTTCGACGATGTAGTCGCGGACAGTGTCCGAGTCGGGGCCCGCGAGGTTGGGTCCTGCGCCCCACGACGTCGCCCCGTCGCTCAGATACGGCCCGAAGTCGGGTAGATAGTTTCCCGACGGGCCCAGATGGTTGTAGACGACGTCGAGAACGACCCCGAGTCCCCGTGCGTGGCATGCGTCGACGAACCGCGCGAGCGCGTCCGGCCCTCCGTAGGACTCCTGGACCGCGTACCAGTCGACGCCGTCGTATCCCCATCCGACGTCGCCGTTGAACGCATTGACCGGCATGAGTTCGACGAAGTCGACGCCGAGGTCGACGAGGTGGTCGAGTTTGTCGATGGCGGCGTCGAGTGTCCCGGTGGGAGTGAAGGTACCGACGTGAAGCTCGTAGATGATCGCGCCGAGAATCGACCGCCCGCGCCATCCGTCGTCGGTCCAGATCGATTCGTCGACGACGTGCAACGCCGACATGTCGTGCACACCGTCCGGCTGGCGGACAGACCTGGGGTCCGGACGCACGGGAGCGTCGCCGTCTGTGTCGTCGGACAAGATTCGGAAGCCGTAGCGACGGCCTGTATCCGACTCCGACGGCGCGCCGGAATCGGAACCGTCCTGAGTGTTGACCCGCCACCAGCCCGGAGCGTCGGACACTCGCGTCATCGGACTGCCGTCGGTGTCCGGCGAGTCGGTCACGAGAACGACAGCATTCGCGGCCGGGGCCCACACCTCGATGTCGCCAATGAAGCGGGGAGGGGTGAACCGTCTCGACGGCGCGCTTGTGTGCACGTCTTCCTCCGACCTCGAGGCTCCTGTCGCCGGGATGTCTGCGTCGACAGGGCCGAGCAGTTCGGGGTTGGTCTGCATGGCCCCAACGGTAGATCCGCTGGCGGCCGGGCGCCGACTCGCCACCATGTGACCCATCGCACATGACGTCAGCGCGGCGATGTATATTACCGCGCAGTTAGATAAGTGAACTCTGGCGAACGACCGCTTGTTGGCATAGCGCCAACAGTGGCATGATTGCCGGCAGCGTGCGGCACCGCACAACATGGGCAGGGGTGGTTGTCATCGAGAGTCGGGCATGAGTGAAACCGCGGAGCGCGAGAGTGCGGCGCCAGAACGTGGCGTGACCATCCGGTCTCGCCACAACGGCGCTGCGGTGTGGTTTCGCGAGCATGTCGTGGCGTCGTTCGACACGTTCGGGCGGCAACTCGGTCTGTTCGTCGAGGTGTTCCGAACCCTGTTCGTCGATATCGCCAAGCGACGGTTTCCGTTCGCGGAGTTCATCCGTCAGTGCGCGTTCATGGCCAGCACGTCCGTGTTGCCGACCCTGCTCGTCGCCATCCCGATCGGCGTGATCGTGTCGATCCAGGTCAGCAACATCGCAGGCCAGATCGGAGCGACGTCGTTCTCTGGTGCGGCAACCGGTCTTGGTGTGATTCGACAGGGTGCACCGCTGGTGACGTCACTGTTGCTCGCGGGCGCCGTCGGCTCGGCCATCGCCGCTGACCTCGGCTCGCGGACGATCCGCGACGAGATCGATGCGATGAGGGTGATGGGTGTCAATCCGATCGAACGACTCATCTCGCCGAGGCTCCTCGCGACGATGGTCGTTAGTTTTCTGCTGTGTGGCTTTGTGTGCTTCGTCGGCTTCATCACCGGCTACGTGTTCAACGTGTACTTCCAGGGCGGCACGCCCGGTAGCTACACCGGGACCTTCGCATCGTTCGCCTCTGTCTCCGACCTCTCGTTCGCGCTCACCAAATCGGTCATCTTCGGGGCGATCGGGGCGATCGTCGCCTGCGACCGCGGGTTGTCGACCAAGGGTGGGCCTGCGGGCGTGGCGAATTCGGTCAATGCCGCCGTCGTCAACTCGGTGCTTCTCCTGTTCACGGTGAACGTCATTCTCACGCAGATGTTCGCTCTCCTCGTCCCGACAAAGGTGGTGTGAGGTGACCGCATCACGGTATGTGCCACCGGTTCTACGTCCGCTCGGCGCGGGCAAGATAGTCGTCACCGCACCGCGCGACGCACTCGCCAGGATGGGGCATCTCGTCACGTTCCTCGTGCGGTCGATCGGTGCTGTGCCGCTCACCTTCACCCACTACCGCAAAGAGGTGTGGCGCCTGCTCTCCGACGTCGCATGGGGCAACGGGGCGATCGTGGTCGGCGGTGGAACCGTCGGCGTGATGCTCATCCTCGGTGTCATGGGTGGGGCGACTGTGGGTATCGAGGGCTACACCGCGCTGAATCTGCTCGGCATGGCACCGGTGACCGGTGGACTCTCGGCCTTCGCGACCACCCGCGAGATCGGACCACTACTCGCAGCGACCGCGTTCACGGCACAGTCGGGATGCCGGTTCACCGCGCAGCTGGGATCGATGCGGATCAGCGAGGAGATCGACGCACTCGAATCGATCGCGATCCGACCGATGCCGTATCTCGTGACCACGCGGATGCTCGCGGCCGTGATCGCGATCGTGCCCCTCTACTCGGTGTCGTTGGCCGCGAACTACATCGCCTGCCAAGTCATGTTCCAGCTCCAGAGCGGCAAGGGGGCAGGTGACTACCTTTCGTATTTCGACTCGTTCATCCGCTCTCAGGACGTGCTCTTCTCGTTCATCAAAGTGATCATCTTCGTGCTGCTGACCACCTTCATCCAGTGCTACTACGGATATTTCGCGTCGGGCGGACCCGAGGGGGTCGGCGTCGCAGCGGGCCACGCGATCCGACTCGCGATCATCGTCATCGTCTTCGCGAACCTCATCATGACGCTCGTCTTCTGGGGCATGTCGTCCGGCGTTCGGATATCGGGATGAGGGGGGACCGATGAACATCGCCACCGACGGACGCAACCCGTCGCTGCGCCAGTACGTTCTGCGTGGGCTGATCTTCGTGGTTGTTCTCGCCATCATGTTCGTCGTCCTGTTCATGCGCTATCAGGGTGCGTTCGACTCGGTCGTCGGGGTGCACGCCGAGATGGAAGACATCGGCGACGGGCTCGTCGACAGCGCGGATGTCCGGTACAACGGCCTGATCGTCGGCGAGGTCAAGACCATGCAGCTCTCCACCGAGACAGGGGCGGGCGGCAAACAGATCAAGGTTGTCGACATCGACCTCGATCCCTCTCAGGCCGAGGGCATTCCGGCAAACGTGACAGCGCGGACGGTGCCGTCGAATCTGTTCGGCGTGAACTCGGTGGAGTTCGTCGCCCCCGAACAGCCGGCACCAGAACATCTTTCCGACGGCGCCAACATTCCCGCAGACCGGTCACTTCCGACCATCAAGCTGCAAGACGCGCAGAACGATCTGCGTACGCTGCTGACGGCTGTCCCGCCCGAGCAACTCGCGTCTGTGCTCGGCACCATCGCGGATGCGCTGCACGGTGGTGGCGCGGTGTTCGGGATGTTCTCCGGCGAACTCAAGACATACTTCGAATCACTCAACGCGCAGTTCCCGGCGGGGGCACCGTCGGGTTTCGACAACTTCAACGATTCAGTACTCGGACTGGCGAAGTCGGCGCCCGAACTACTGAACACACTGGGCCGCAGCGTCATCCCCGCTATGACCGTCGCATCACATCAACGTGACATCACCGCGCTCCTCACCGCGGCGTCGACCACGCTGGATCAGGCGCAGACCCTGTTCGCGCGCAACGGCGACGTGGCCAAGCGATTGGTTCCCGATCTCGACACGATGATCGGCGCAGTGACACTCGAGCCGAACTCGCTTCCGCAGGCGCTCACCGCGCTCAACCAACTGGCTGCCAAGGCGGTCACGGTGTTCACCGGACTCAACGGCCATGTTCAGGTCAACGTCGGTATCAGTTTCGGTGCGCTGCAACAGTACTCGCGCGCGAACTGTCCGGTCTACAACGGCGGTCCGTACGGTCAGGCGCGCGGTCCGGGATGTATCGGACCGGGAACAGGCACCGGTCCCACCAGTTCGGGGCCGCTGCTCGTTGCGCCGGCCTCCAACCAGCAGGGATCGGGCCAGGCATCCGATGACGGCGACCGGTCGTCGGCAGGTGCGATCACCACCGGAGCAGACAACCAGACACTGACAACGGCACTCGACCGCGCACCGCGTGCGGCCGACACGCTGATGCTCGGCCCACTCGTGCAGTCCGTGTCACTCGAACAAGAACACGACGGCAACGGCACGGGGGGAGGACGATGAGCGCGGTCGAGGGGTCGATCCGAAAGCCGTTGATAGGATTCACCATCTTCGCGGTGGTCGCATTGTTGCTGACGTACATCATCTATTCGACGCTCGAGCGTTCCGTGTCGGGTCCGACGCGCGACTTCTCGGCGTACTTCAACGACGCGTCGGGCCTGCTCTCGGGCGACGACGTGCGGATGGCAGGTGTTCGAGTCGGCCGCGTGCAGTCGATCGACCTCGACCACGGGCGTGCCAAGGTGACGTTCGAGGTGCAACAGGACCAGCCGGTGTTCACCACGACGCAGGCCGCGATCCGATACCAGAACCTCGTCGGGCAGCGCTATCTCGCGCTCTCACGCAAGGACGCGGCATCCGAGGCGCCGTTGTCTCCGGGCTCGACGCTGCAGCAGCCCTCGCAGGATTCGTTCGACGTGACGAAGTTGCTGGCAGGATTCCAGCCGGTGTTCGACACGTTGCAGCCCGAACAGGTCAACGCACTGTCCAACGGCTTGATCCAGGCATTCCAGGGCGACACCGTATCGCTGAACACGACCGTCGCGCAGATCAGCAAACTCGCCTCCGACATGGCCAACCGCGACGTCGTGATCGGAGCGATCATCGACAACCTCAGCGGCGTGATGCGCGACCTCTCGGTGCAGAAGAGTCAGCTCACCGGGGTCGTGACCAGCGTCGCGTCGCTCATCGAGAAACTCAACGCGAACTCGGCCGCGCTGGGGAAGTCCGTCGACCAGATCGGGAGAACCGCAGCAGGCTTCGCAGATGTGCTCGGTCGGTCGCGCACAGATCTGGCGGCGGCCGCGAACAACACCAGGTATGCGACGAACGGGCTGATCTCGGCGGGCGCGTCACTCGACCAGACCGTGGTCGATCTGCCGAAGTTCCTCGCGCTCCTACCGAAAGCGATGCAGGAGGGGGCGTATCTGAACGTGTACGCATGTGATCTCGACATCTCGATAGGCAACGTCCTGCTGCCTCCTGGAATCCTCAACAAAGTCGGCGGCACCAAGCACTCTCCGGTGTGCCAATGAGCGGGCGCATGCGCAGGAGCTTCAGCAGGCACCGTCGTACGTGGTACGGCGTCATCGGTGCCGCCGTGATCGTGGCGCTCATCCTGCTCGTCACCGGGATCGGGCAGGCGCACATCGGGAAGAAGTCGTACACAGCCGATTTCGCCCAGGCCGGGGGTATCCGGCCGGGCGACAAGGTGCGCGTTGCGGGAATCGACGTCGGTGAGGTTGCCGACACCTCGCTCGAGCGTGATCACGTCAAGATCACCATGAAGGTCGATCGCGATGTGAACGTCACCTCCAATGGTTCCGCTGAAATCAAGATGTCGACGCTGCTCGGACAGCGCTACATCGATGTGTCACTGGGGAATTCGTCGCAACCCGCGCCCGATGGTCGGATCGCCAAGACCGCGGTGCCCTACGACCTGCAGAAGACTCTCGAAGTGGGCACGCCGGTGATCGCCGGTGTCGACGACAAAGCGTTGGCGCAGAGCATCACAACGCTCAACGCGCAGCTCTCGGATGCGCCTGCGCTTGCCCGACCGACGATCGATTCGCTCGTCGAGATGTCGAAGATCATCACCAACCGCAAAGACCAGATCACCCAACTGCTCGCCGACACGAACACGGTGACCTCGGTGGTGAACGATACCCAGACGCAGCTGGCGGTCATCGTCGGTCAGGGTGGACAACTCGCTCAGAAGATCGTCGCGCGTGAGGCGTTGGTGACAAAACTCCTCGATGGTGTTGCGGCGCTGGCTGATGGTGTTGAGGTTCGCCAGGATCGGCGCGAAGCTGTTGCCGTTCTCGGCGGCGACGGCTCGCGTCTGATCAGCCAGCGCCGCAACACCATCGAGGAGTTTTGTCACCAACGCCTCACGCGCGACGATCTTCTGAGCGAGTTGTC
>NZ_LZMO01000233.1:0-22681 GCF_001665715.1 Gordonia sp. 852002-10350_SCH5691597 | reverse complement strand
CACGACACACCGGTCACACCAAACTCACACGTAACAGCTGGTCAGGCTGTTCCTATACCGACTTTGCCGTGACCCTGGCGTCAATAGGGAGCGTCCCCAATTCGCCGTAATGAGCACGGCGGCAACATCTGTTGCTTCCCGAGTTCGCACGTGAAACCGGGTGAGCTGCACTTCGGACTACTACGACGGATCGATAAACGCTGAGGCGGACTCGGTATAGCTTCGTCCAACGACATCCGTCGGTGCCGATTAGGGTCCTTCAATCGTGCGATTCATCCCGCACCGGCAAGCTTGGAGCACTGATGCTCACGCATCCCCGAATCTCCGTGACGTGCGATTGCTCGAGAGTTCTCTGATCCCAACGAACTGCTCGGCGGGACAGTCTCACTTCCGTGAGAAGTCGAGCACCGGAGGCCGCACGAATAGTCGGGTCGATCCATTAGGTGATCGAGGCGTTCCGTCAGTGCCGTCGAACTCGGAAACGAGGAACCAAGTTTGAGCGCCGATGGTCGCTACCTCGACCTATGCTGAGACAGCAGTACGACGGGGCGTGGCGGTGGATGAACTGGGACGGCGATAAAGGCAAGCTCGCTACCGTGATCGACCTTGTCGCCCGCGAACGCGAGTGTCGAGTGCACGGCGATCCAACGCAGGTCGACGAGCGCACGCATACGCTTCGCAAGGAAGACATCGGACTCCAACATCTATGCAAACTGACAAAGGACGCACGTACCGACCTCAAAAACACACTACAGGACCGCACGTTGCCAAATCCCCGATAGGTACCTACACGCCGTCGCCAGCCGACCGGCGATCGTGCCGGGTGGGCGACCGGCTTACGGACGCGGCAACCCAAAGCCACGGCACGCGTTTTTGCGTTCGGAGACCAAACGGACGGTTTCAGACTGTCCCTGCGGATTCTGTCGGCCACAAGCCATAAAGTTGAGCACCATGGAGAACCTGAACGTTGCACTGAAGAACTGTCACGGCATCCGGGAGGTCGATGCGGCCTTCGACTTTCGGGAAGGCAATGCCGTGGCGATCTACGCGCCCAACGGCACAATGAAGACATCTTTCGCGAGGACTTTTAAGGACCTCGCCGCCGGCCACGACTCATCCGATCACGTTTTCCCGGACCGCCGCACAGATCGCAGCATCACCGATGAAAACGGCACCGACCTGGATCCGAAGGATGTAGTCGTTGTTCTGTCCTACGACGAGGATCTCGGTCCCACGGAGTCGACGTCGACCCTCCTGGTGAATCCGGAGCTGAGGAAGGAGTATGAGCACCTCCAGGCTGAACTCATGGGTGCTCGCGACGAACTCGTAGCAGCACTAAAGGCGGAGTCCGGAACCAAGCGAGACGTGATCACCGCGCTGTCACGGGTGTTCACCCAGCAAGATGACAAATTTTTTGATTCGTTGGTGCGCATCGAGTACGAGGTTATGCAAATGCATAGCGCGGAGTTCGCTGGCATTCCATACGATGTGCTATTCAACGAAAAGCTCGATCCTATACTTCGCACGGCGGGCGTACAGGCGGAGTTGGCCAATTACGTGGGGCGGCTGAACGAGCTTCTCGATCAGTCGGAGTTTTTCAGCAAAGGATCATTCACGTTCTATAACGCAGCGAATGTTACCAAGAGTCTCGGAGACAATCACTTCTTCGCAGCGAACCACTCGCTTACTCTGAGGGGCGACGGAGCGTCTCGCACCGTAACGAGTGAGGCCGACCTACAGGAATTGATCGAGGACGAAAAACGTCAGATCACTGACGACCCTGCGCTTCGCAAGAAGTTTGAAGCCGTCGAGAAGGCTGTCCAAAAGAACGCCGATACCCGAAAGTTCCTGGATTTCATTGCGACTCACGAGGAGTTGCTCCCGGAGTTCGAGAATGTCGACAAATTTCAGCAAGACGTCTGGATCTCATATCTCAAGGCGCACGAGGCCCTGTTCCAACGCGCAGTGACGTGCTACAAGACCACTGAGAGCCGCCGCAGGGAGATTGAGCGGCAGGCAGCGGTGGAGAGGACCCAATGGGAGAGGGTCATTGAGATCTTCAACGAGCGGTTCTTCGTGCCCTTCCGCCTGAGCGCGGAGAACAAGCATCGAGTGGCGCTCGGCCAAGAAACGATGCTTAAGTTGGTCTTCGAGTTCGAAGAGGGCGGGGAGTCTGCGGGCGTTGAACGAGCCGACCTACTGTCGATTCTTAGTAATGGCGAAAAGAAGGCCCTCTACATCCTCAATGTTCTGTTCGAGATGGAGGCAAGGAAGGCTGCAGGGCGCGAGACCGTCTTTGTGATTGACGACCTCGCTGACTCGTTCGACTACAAGAATAAGTACGCCATCGTGCAGTATTTGAAGGAGATGGCTGACCAGGCGAGTTTCAAGCTCGTTCTCCTGACCCACAACTTCGACTTCTTCCGGACCTTGGTCAGTCGGGGCGTCGTGGGTTACAAGCGATGCTTTATGGCTCAGAAGGGCGAGGGGAAGGTCGTATTGAATCAGGCCGAGCATGTCAATAATCCCTTCATCCGCGGTTTCAAGAAGAACTTCTTTACCGTTGGCATGCAGCGGATCGCCTCGATTCCGTTTGTGAGGAACATCCTGGAATACACGAGAGGAGACGATGATGCCGACTACCTGACGCTGACGTCGCTGCTCCACTGGAAGAACGAGACTCCCACGATAACCAATGCGGACCTCGATCGGATCTTCAGCAGCACCTTTGTCGGTCAGGAGAGCCGCGCGTGGCAGTTGCCGGACACCACCGTGGTCGATCTGCTGTTCGGTCAAGCTAACCAGGCGCTCGCGGCTGCGGAAGGCATAAATTTCGAGAACAAGATCGTTCTTTCGATCGCAACCCGAATGCTTGCCGAAAAGCACATGGTCGCCGAACTGAATGATCCTAACTTCACAGATGCGATCCCGAAGAATCAGACGCAGGCAATTTATCAAGCTTATAGGCGCCGCGGTCTCGGCACCCAACAGTCAATGGAAACGCTGGACAGTGTTGTCCTGATGACGCCCGAGAACATTCATGTCAATTCATTCATGTACGAGCCCATAATTGATATGTCTGACGCTGCGTTGCGGGATCTCTACAGCCGTGTCAAGACACTCTGAGTGGCAGAGTATGAGTAGTCAGCCGATACTCAGCGACATCCGACGCGCAGCGAGCCGTCGGTAGCCGCTCCACGCTGCGCTTTGCGACACGGTTCCGTCCCAAGAATCTCGAAGTGCGCCGATAGTTCGAGCGATCAGTTAGTTGCGGCTCCGGTGGAGCAGCCGTGCTCCCTCCCGATCTGGGTCGCCCATTCGCGCCCGAAGGAGCGCATCGCCGCCGATTGGTCGACCTCCCGGGCGCGCGATTGACCGCGAGGCCACCTCGGCTTGGAGCATGCTCCGCGCGGGTGACGCGGAGCAGCAATCGCCACCGAATCGGGGCAACGGCGGCACACTTCGACGTCAGCGCAGTGCTACGGCGAGGATCGCGTGCGCACCCGGCTAGAGCTCAACCAGACCGCGGGCGCGAGCAGAATCAGCAGTTCGGTGTTGAGCCGGGTCGAGCGCGTCGAACGCGATGACCGCCGCCCGCGGAACTGATTGCTGCCTCGCGTTCAAGGATGCGGCGGAAACTGCTCAGCGACTGGATCTCGCGCCATGCTCAAGGTGCGGTGCCCGAGCTGGATCAGGGTGATGACGCCCTCGCGCATTAGCCCGGAGGGAATGGGGTTCTCGACATGCGCGGCGCCTGGATGGTGTCCAGGATCGTGAGCAACTGGTCCGGTTCCGTGCGGCGGATCGTAGGACGGAACCGGCATGCATCGCGAGGGATCTCCCGGTGCTGGTGAATCCACTGCGGCACCGACGGATGCGTTGCTAGGGCCCTCCTCGTCCCCGCCGTAAGGTAGTTCCCGCAGCAGTCACAGAAGGTCATTGAGGGCGAGGGCATGGCGAGGCACACAGGTCGGCTCGAACTTACGTGGACGGACAAGGACCGGGCGCTCCTTTCGACCGGTGATGGCAAGTACGACTACACCTTCACTGACCATGACGACCCCCGCGTCCGCGAAGTGCGACTCCTACGCGAGGTCGATCGGATCGAAGCCCCCACTCCGGCGGATCGACCCAATGACCTTCCCGAGCCAACCGTGGATAACCTCTTGATCACGGGCGATGCCATGCATGCTCTCGATGCGCTAGCGAAGACACCTGAGTGGGCGGCGAAGTATCGGGGCAAGGTCAAGCTCGTCTACATCGACCCGCCCTTCAACACCGGTCAGGCGTTTACTCAGTACGAGGACAACATCGAGCATTCGATCTGGCTCACCATGCTCCGAGACCGGCTACGGCAGATCAAGCCTCTGCTTTCGAAGGACGGGTCGGTGTGGGTGCATCTCGACCATGTTGAGGTGCACCGCTGCCGGTCCGTGATGGACGAGATTCTCGGTTCGGATAACTTTGCTGCAGAAGTGGCGTGGCAGAAAGCTGACTCGACTCGGAACGATGCAAAGACGCTGTCGGTGGACCACGACACGCTGCTCGTCTATCGGGCGTCTCCCGAGTGGAGCCCCAACCGCCTTCCGAGAACCGCTGAGTCCGACGCGCGATTCTCCTCGCCAGACCGAGACCCGCGGCCGTGGTTCGACGACAACCCCACTGCCCCAGGGGCCAAGACCCACCAAGGCATGGTCTACGCCATCGAGCACCCGATGACGGGCGAGCTTGTCTATCCCGCTCGTGGTCGTTGTTGGTGGACTCAACAGTCTCAGATCCTCGAGATCATGAACGAGTACGCGCCGTATGAACTTCGCGACTTGGGCGACGTTCACAAGCGCGCTGAACTGTGTGGCGTCAAGCCCGACGACGTTCGGCAGAACGTAATGGCGGTAGCGCTGTCCGTTCCACTCGCAGAAGCTCGCGTCTGCGCGCGCGAACGGTACGACCAGGGGGCGTGGCCGCAGATCCTGCTCCGGTCCGGCGGTGAAGGCGGATTGGGCCGTAAGGCCTACGTGCCGAACAAGGGCCTTGTCGCCTCCACCTGGTGGACCAACGACCTAGTCGGCCACAACCGCGAGGCCAAGGCCGAAGTCAAGGCGATCTTTCCGAATCTGAACGCCTTCGCCACCCCGAAGCCTGAACGACTCTTGGAACGCGTCATTCAGATCGGGAGCGATCCGGGCGACATCGTGTTGGATTGCTTCGCCGGCTCCGGGACTACAGCCGCGGTAGCCCACAAGATGGGGCGCCGCTGGGTCACTAGTGAGTTGATCGCCGACACCGTCGAGGCGTTCACCAAGGCCCGGCTGATTCGGGTGCTCAAGGGCGACGACCCTGGAGGCGTGACGACCTCATCCGTGCGCGTAGCAGCGAACGGTGTTTCACTCCCGCTGGATGTAGACCCCAAAGCTGCGCAGCAATTCCAGACAACCCTCGGGCGCGTACTCGGCAACCCTCCCGCAGAAGGCGATGATCTTGAAGCGCCGCCGCTGACGCTGAACCCCGCGAAGGTGTTGGCCGGTGCTGTTCGGGATGCACAGAAGCGAGGCGAACTCAGTCTCGGCGCTGACGACATCGCCACCCTGCTTACTCTTCTGCGGCAGGTCGGCAACGACGGGGCGTTGTCGGAGGTCGACATCACCAAATCGGTCAAGACCGAGCTGAACAGGAGGACTCGCACGCGAGACGCGGTCACAGTCAAGTGGCACGGCGGTGGCGGGTTCACCCACCTCGAGGTGGCTCCGTCGATGTACGAGGTGGACGACGAAGACGGTGATGTTTATCTGTCCCCGGAAGCAGTCAACGGAGTGTGGTCGCGGTCGGTAGCGGCACAGTTGAAGTTCACATTCACGCCCGACCACCCGGTGTTCTGCGGTGTCCGAGGTCGTCAGAGGCTTGTCGTCGTGGACGGCGTCGCGGACGAGATCGTTGTACGCACGGTGGTCGAGCAGCTCGGAGTCAAGGAAAGAGCAGTGGTGGTAGCGAAAGTGGTGCTCCCAGAAGCGCAGACGCTGCTGACGGAGCTGTCCCCTGGGTCACGCCTGAGGAAGGCGCCGCGGGATCTGTTCCCGAAAAGGACGGTGAAGTGACTATGTCTGTCGACATCGTCTTCGATGAACTCCTGATCAACGAGATCGCCGCTCGGTTTGATCTGCGAGATCCCAACAGACGGGCGCTGGAGGCAGTAATTAAGGCTGTCGGTGTTGCCACCCCTGAGGAGGGCTTCCCGGAGCTGGTAACCGACCTCGCCACCGGTGTTGGCAAGACCTACCTGATGTCTTCTCTGGTCGACTACGCCGCGGCGCAGGGAGTTCGGCACGTGCTTGTGGTGACGCCGGGAAGCGTCATCCAGAACAAGACTCTGGACAATTTTGACGCCGCGTCGGCGAAGTACGTGGCCGGTGCCGACCACGAGCCCATCGTTATCACCCCCGACAATTTCAGGGCGGGCGCTGTTGGCGCGGCATTACGCGACCCGGACGCCTTGAAGGTGTTCGTGTTCAACGTCCAGCAGTTGATCCGTCCCTCGGACAAGGTCTCCCGCAAGGTCCGCGACACCGACGAGAACCTCGGCGATGACCTGTACTCCTATCTGGAGCAAGCCGGCGACCTGCTAGTGATCGCTGATGAGCACCACATCTACCACGAGAAGGCCACGGTGTTCTCGGCGGCGATTCGAGAGTTGAACCCGCTGGCGCTGATCGGTCTGACCGCGACACCTTCCAAGTCGGATCTGGGCAAGGTGATTTTTCAGTACACCCTCGGGGAGGCGATCGCGGACGGTCACGTGAAGACCCCCGTGATCGTGTACCGAAAAGATGGGACTAAGGACGAGCGCACTCAGCTGGCTGATGCATGCCACCTGCTCCGGAAGAAGGAGACCGCTTACCGGCAGTTTCTCCTTACCCGGCCAGAGCTACCCCAGATCAAGCCAGTGCTCTTCGTCGTGTGCTCCTCGATTGACCACGCGACGGAGGTCGGACAGACACTCGCCCAGGACGGATTCATCGGGGATCCCGCTGCGGTCTTGGAGATCACGTCCCAGTCCTCCGACGAGGCTCTCGCCGCTCTCGCCGCTTGTGAGGCGCCGGAGTCACCCGTCCGGGCGATCGTCAGCGTCAACATGCTCCGCGAAGGGTGGGACGTCCGCAACATCGCAGTGATCGTCGCGCTGCGGCGGTTGGCGTCGCAAGGACTGACTGAGCAGATTCTCGGCCGAGGACTCAGGTTGCCGTTCGGCGTTCTCACGCAGGTAGCCATGGTCGATCAGGTTGACCTGGTAGCGCACGACTCGTACCAGCAGCTGTTGGCGCAGAAGGATGCGCTTCGTGAGCGCATCGAGATCGCACCGTCCCAGGTCGACGTCGATGAGCAAGGCGCGGCGACGACTGCTGGCGACCTTGCAGTGCCTGACCCAGAGCTACCAACCAGCCCGACGAACCTGGGCGGGACGGGGCTCGAAGGCCACGCGGATCCCGATGAGGACGTCCTAGAATCGCACCAGGGTTCGGGCACCGGCGCTCAGCCTTTCACGTTCACCGATACGGACAGCGGAGAAGACTCCGAGCCGAATCTTTTCACTCAAGAGACCGATGACCGGATCGCCGAGCCCGTACCCCAGCCGACGGGACGGGTCGGGAACGCGCCACAGATTCCGTTCCCGAGACGCGTCGCCCGACTGACAGTGGCGTCGTTCAGCCTCTCAGACGTTCCGGATGGGGATGCGCAGGCTGCTGGTGCTCGGTTCATCACCGAGATCCCGACCTTCCTTGCCAAAGACGCATTGATCGCGACCCGCGACGAACACGACGACATCACCATCAAGGTTGCGCCGCAGAAGAACGTCGAGGCCCAGCAGATGTACCTCGGGATCGACACGATTCGTGAAGACTTGACCGCAGCGATCTTCCGCCAGGTGGAGCAGTCGGCCTCGGAGAAGCGCGCGGCGCGACGGATCACCAATGCCTTCCTGAAGGGCGCTGGTGTCGTTACAGGGAACGAGACGGCCGAATGGGGTGAGAACCGCCGTCAGCAGGCGATCGGAGGCATGACCCGCCTCATCAAGGATGCCTACATTAAGCGCCCTCGCCAGATGGTCTACGACCTTGAACCCGTCACGCTGCCGATCGAGCCGGTGATCATCGACGCGGCGCGCGATGCCTACAGCGACACGTTCGTAAAGCACGTCCAATTCAGTGGCTGGCAGCGCAACATCATGCCCGTAGCAACCTTCGACGCGGGGTCGACTGAGTGGAAGATCGCCCACTTGCTCGACCGTGACGACGACATCGCCTGGTGGCTGAGGCTGTACACGAACGGCCCTGCCTTCATTCCGACGAGTCGAGATGGGAGCTATTTCCCTGACTTCATCGCGCTCGACACCGCGGGGGTCTACTGGTTGATCGAAGGCAAATCCGACAAGAATGCTCTCGACGCCGACGTTCTCCGGAAACGGGAGGCCGCCGAGAACTGGGCGCGCTTCGTCCGGGACAAGGGCGAGTTCGGCGACTGGCACTACGTGTTCGCCACCGAGTCGCACATCAAGCACGCGGGTTCGTGGACCGCGCTGAAGGTTGCGACTGAACCTGAGTAGAGCGGAGGGCTTGATCCTCGCCACCCCCGGCTCGGAGCGTGCCTGGTTACGTTGGTCCCGTGACCTTCACTGCGCTCCACCGCGTCCTCGGCCTGCCGCCCGGCCCAATCACCGACGAGATGCTCGACGAGGCCGTCGCTGCTGGTGTGGCCGAGACCGACGACCTCGATTGGAAGTCGGAGCTGCCACCGACCAGCAACCTGCCGTCGACTGACGTGCCCAAGGACATCGCCGCGATGGCCAACCGCGGAGGCGGCGTGATCGTGTACGGCGTCGAGGAGGACGAGAAGGCCGCGACCGGCCGCAGGGACACGGGCGAGTTCACCGAGAACCACGAGCGCACCTACCGCAAGGTTGCCGTGTCGGCCATCACCCCACCGGTCTTCGGCCTCGAGGTCTACCGTCTCGGCAGTGATCCCCGCGCCGTGGCAGTCGTCGTCCCTGCCAGCGTCGACGGACCACACCTGATCTACCGCGGCGAGTACTTCGGCGCACCCGTCCGGAACAACGCCGACACCGAGTGGATGAAGGAGCGGCAGATCGAGGCTGCCTACGGCGCCCGCTTCGACGAGCGGCGACGGTCCAGCGAAGCGATCGATGCGCTGTACGCCGAGATGCAGGCGGGCCGGGACACGGACAAACGAGCCTGGCTGATAGCGGTCGCCCACCCGCGCGTGCCAGGTGTCCTCGCCCGGCCGGACCGCGACGAAGCGCGCGCCGTCTTCGAGGAGTCGGTGCGCGTCGCGCTGAGCTACTCGGATCGCAACGGCGTGCACCCGCTTGAGCACGTGGACCGCCTGAACCCTCGCCCCGGTCTCAAACGCTGGACCGCCCCGCCCGCGTCCACGCACAAGAGCTCGTACTGGAAGGAGGCGTGGGTCAGCGCCCACCACGACGGCTCCGTCACGCTGGCGGCTGCCATCGGCGCCCATCTCTCAGGGCCTTCGTCGCAGTTCGAGGGTCACGAGGTGGAAGCCCGAGCGATCGAGTCCGCGATCGCCGACTTCACGGGCATAGTCCGTGCCGTCGCGGCACACTCGGGTCACGACGAGTACGAGGTAAGCGTCGGCATCGAGTGGGCCGGCACCCGTTCGCTCGTGATCCTCACTGTCGACGGCACCGGGTACACCTACGACGGCGTCTCCACTCCGCTGGGGAAGTTCACGCGGGTGTCCTCGACGATCAACGCCGCAGCCTCCGACCAGGAGTTTCACCGCCGCGTGTACGAACTCGCGGAGGACTGCATCAACCAGGGCGGGATTACGCATCTACACGTGATCGCGAAGCCGGCTGACCAGGAGTAGGTCTCCGGTCGTCGATCTGAGCCACGTCCTCGCCCAGCCTGCGCCGCGGATGATCCCACTGCGGAGGCGTACTCAATTTAGAGGTGTTGGCCTGCACCTTTGCGAAGACCGGCGGCCGCTCCGCGTGTGTCCTCCCGCCGGTGTGGGGCCGAGCACCCTGGAGAGTCCTACTGTACTCACACCGCCTTGTCGACGGTGGCGCTGTCGAGCACCCCACGGAATGCGCTGGGGGCTGTTTGGGCCAGTTCGAGACTGAAAGTGACCGCGGCCGGATGGGTTGACAAGGCTTCACCGGGATACTGTCACGCTCGGTCCCTCTCAATCAACGATCCGGAAGAAACCGTCGCAAAATTCTAAGAAAACAAAAGGTCAGGCAGCATTTCCGCAACCTGACCTGATGTACCGATTTGAGCTGAACTGCTCGTGGTGGGCGAAGGGGGACTTGAACCCCCACGTCCCGAAGGACACTGGCACCTGAAGCCAGCGCGTCTGCCATTCCGCCACTCGCCCGTGGCCGCCGAATTCGGCGGGCATGCCGTCGAACTGGGTAGCTCGACGACTGGAGAACGATAGCAACAATGCGGCGCCGATGTAAAACTCGGGCGGGCGGGGGTCTCGACAGGCTCGACCAGCGTGGGTGGGGCTCGACCAGCGTGCGAGGTGGTCTCGACAAGCTCGACCAGCGGAGCGAGGCTCGACCGGCGAGGGCGGGCCCGGGCAGCGAGTGGTCTCGACAAGCTCGACCAGCGGGTGTGGGCTCGACCCTGAAGCCATAGTTGAAGCTGCGGCGGTTGATCTGAGACGGTGTTAGCCGTAAGTATCGGTATCATCAATCAAGGTCACTTGCACGACGACACGCCACCAGGGCTGCGAAGGGAGGTCGACGATGGGAATCCTGCAACGATTCGAGCGCAAACTCGAGGGGGCCGTCGACGACGGCTTTGCGCGCGTTTTCGGTGGTCAGGTTGCTCCGCAGGAGATCGAGAACGGCCTGCAGCGCGAGGCCGAGGAGTCGTTGGAGAGCCTCGGCGACGGCACGGTGCTGGCGGCGAACAGCTACTCATTGTTGTTCAGCCCGACCGACCACCAGCACATCGCCACTGAGTACGAGTTGAACCGCAAGACGTTCTCCAAGCACCTGGAAAACTTCATCGCCGACAACGGATGGCAGACGTATGGGAAGGTCGTCGTAGAGTTCGACCAATCGCCGTCGTTGCACACCGGTATCTTTCGTGCCCGTGGTCGGGTCGATCCGGATGCGAGCCCGCGTCCGGTCGGATCCGCTCCAGGCGCGGGTAACGATGCTTCAGAACCACCGCGGGCCGCACGTGGTTGGCCCCCGGGGCCGCAAGCCCAGCCGCCGACTGCCGGTCCGCCCCCACAACCACACGCACCACAACAAGTAGGAGTCCCAGCCATGACGCAGAACCCCGGTTACGACCAGCGGCGAGGCGCAGAACCCGCTTACGACGACGCCCGGGGCTACGGCCAGGGCCAGCAGGAACACGGACACGAGTACGCCCAGCAGGGCTACGACTACCAGCAGGGCGGCTACGGACAGGGCTACGAGCAGGCTCCCGGCTACGGACAGCAGGGTGGCTACTACCCGGCGCAGGGCCAGCAGCCCGCATACGGATACGAGCAGCAGGGATACGAGCAGCAGGGTTACGCTCAGCAGCCCGGCTACGACCAGGGCTACGCACAGCAGCCCGGATACGGCCAGCAGGACTACGACTACGCCCAGGGCTACCCGCAACAGGGTTACGACCAGGGCTACGGCCAGCAGGGATATGAGCAGGGCTACGCACAGCAGCCCGGCTACGGATACGACCAGGGCTACGGACACCCCGGCGGCTACGCACCCGCAGCGATCACGCTGCTCCTCGAAGACGGCAGCAACCGCACCTTCCAGTTGCGTGAGGGCTCCAACGTCATCGGTCGCGGCCAGGATGCGCAGTTCCGCCTCCCCGACACCGGCGTCTCGCGTCGCCACGTCGAGATCCGCTGGGACGGCAGCACCGCCATGCTCACCGACCTCAACTCCACCAACGGCACGACCGTCAACGACGTCCAGGTCAACAGCTGGGAGCTCGCCGACGGCGACCGCATCCGCATCGGTCATTCGGACATCACCGTCCGGTTCCAGTAAGGCCGCTGCACCTGCCAGTTAGCCGGATCGACGCCCGTGGCATCGTCTGATGACGCCCGGCGTCGATACACAACTGTCACTTTCGAATGACGGTGATCGGGACTCTGGCCCATAAGATGCAGTCGGGATCCGTTGTCGCACGCGAAGCGTCGGCACGCGGACGTACTTTGTAGTGACGGATGCTTGCTTTGTAGTGACGGATACTCGGGGAGGTGAGGACTTAGATGCAGGGCTTGGTTCTGCAGTTGACCCGTATCGGGTTTCTGGTCCTCCTCTGGTTGTTCGTCTACGCGGTCATCCGCACCCTGCGCGCCGACATCGCCACGGCGTCGGGCTCACGCCTCTCCCGCTACTCCGGCGCCGACCGGCGTCGTCGAAAATCCGCGACGGCCAAGGGGTCGGCACGCTATCTGGTCGTCACGCACGGCGCTCTGGCGAATACGCGCATCACCTTGGGTCAGCAGCCGGTCCTGATCGGCCGAGCCGACGATTCGACGCTCGTCCTCACCGACGACTACGCGTCGGAACGCCACGCACGGCTCTCGCGCCGCGGCGACGACTGGTACGTCGAAGACCTCGGTTCGACGAACGGCACCTACCTCGACCGCTCGAAGGTGACCACAGCCGTGCGCGTCCCGTTGAGCACGCCGATCCGTATCGGCAAGACCGTGATCGAGTTGCGCCCGTGACACTGGTGTTGCGCTACATCGCGCGGAGCGATCGTGGGTTGGTCCGCGCGAACAACGAAGACTCGTTCTACGCCGGTCCCCGACTACTCGCACTCGCCGACGGCATGGGCGGACATGCGGCGGGCGAGGTGGCCAGCCAGTTGGTCATTCAGGCGCTACGCACACTCGACGACGACGAGCCCGGCGGCGATCTGCTCGCCGCCCTCGACCGCGCAACCCACCGCGGCAACGCGGCCATCGCCGCACAGGTCGAACGCTCCCCCGACCTCGACGGCATGGGCACGACGCTGACCGCGATCCTGTTCGCGGGCAGCAGGATCGGGCTCGCCCACATCGGTGACTCGCGCGGCTACCTCTTCCGCGACGGCGAGCTCACACAGATCACGCGCGACGACACTTTCGTCCAGACGCTGGTCGACGAAGGTCGTATCACCGCCGAGCAGGCACACACCCATCCGCAACGCTCGCTCATCATGCGCGCGCTGACCGGTACGGAGGTCGAGCCGACTCTCACGATCCGCGAGGCACGCGCCGGCGATCGGTACCTGCTGTGCAGCGACGGACTCTCCGACGTCGTGAGCGAGGAGACCATCTCCGAGACGCTCGGCTCCATCGACGACGAGAAGGAGTGCGCCGACCGCCTCATCGAACTCGCACTGCGCGGCGGCGGCCCCGACAACGTCAGCGTCGTACTGGCCGACGTCGTCGACACGCAGTATGGCGAGTCGCGACCCATCGTCGGCGGTGCGGCGGGCGACGACGCCGAGCAGAACTACACGCCCGATCCCAAGACCGCGGCCGGTAGGGCCGCAGCACTGCGTCCGCCGGCAGCAGCTCCCCAGCGTCCGACGATCCTCACAGACGACGAGAACGAGCCTCCGCAGCGTCGAAGTCGTTGGGGCCGTTGGGTTTTCGCGGGCATCGTGGCGCTGGTCATCGCAGCGCTGATCGCAGGCTTCTTCCTGACCCGCGGACTGTTGCGCAGCACGTATTACGTCGGCGAAGACAACAACAAGGTCACCATCTTCCAGGGCTCGCCCGACAAGATTCTGTTCTTCTCGTCGAGCAAGGCGTCAGAGAAAGTCTGCGTCACCAACGTCGCGACCGACGCCCCGACCGTGAGTTTCCAGTCGGTCGACAGCAAGGACGAGTGCCGTCGCCTGAGCCTGTCCGACCTCGACTCGGCCAGCGTGAACACCGTCCGCACCTTCGGGGTGAGCAAGGTCGACCTCGACGACGCCCGCAACCGGGTACGTCGACTCACCTTCCTACCCCTGTGCCGACCCGCGCCGACCACCACCGAGCCCGCGCCGGCGCCCGGCGCGACACCCGGAGCCCCCACGCCCGGCACACCGCCTCCCGCGAGCCCGGCACCGAACACCGCCCTGCCCGCGCGGTTCACGCTGCCGCCGGTCGCCGAGCCGTCGAGTCCGGCCCCATCGACAACTTCTGTCCCGTCGACGACGCCCGCCCCTTCCGGTTCGACGCCTGCGCAGCCTCAATTCGACGACGGACCGTGTCGGGAACCGTAGATGTCGCAACCGTCGAATCCTCAAGCCCAGCACGCGCCGCCGCGTGAACCGGCCCGCCAGACCGGGCGCACCGTCGAGATGATCCTCCTGATCTTCGCGATCGGTGTGGTGACGATCGCCTTGATCATCGTGCAGGCCGCACAGAGCCAGTCACTGACGTGGGATCTGCTCAAGTACGTGGCCGCCTACACGGCGCTGTTCGCGATCGCGCATCTCGTCGTACGACGGTATGCGCCCCACGCCGATCCGGTGCTGTTGCCAATTGTGGCCGTGCTCAACGGAATCGGGCTCGTGCTGATCCACCGCCTCGACCTCGGGTCGGGTCCGCGTGGCGAGGAGATCAGCCCGACCGAGCAGACCAACAACGCCGATCAGCAGTTGTTGTGGGCGTTGCTCGGCATCATCGTGTTCGCGGTGATCCTGATCTTCATCCGCGATCACCGGACACTCTCGCGCTACGCGTACACCCTTGGCCTCGGCGGCGTGATCTTCTTGGCGATTCCGGCGATCCTGCCGGCGTCGATGTCGGAGATCAACGGGTCGAAGAACTGGATTCGCACGCCTATCTTCAACATTCAGCCCGGCGAGTTCTCCAAGATCCTGATCATCATCTTCACCGCGGCGTTGCTGGTCTCCAAGCGCGACCTGTTCACGACGGCCGGTAAGCACTTCCTCGGGATGGACCTGCCGCGTGCCCGCGACCTCGGACCGCTGCTGATCGCGTGGCTGGTGACCATCGGCATCTTCGCCCTCGAGAACGACCTCGGCGGGCCGCTGCTGATCTTCTCGACGATCCTCGCGATGCTCTACGTCGCCACCGGCCGAGCGGGCTGGGTGGCGATCGGTGTCACCCTTTTCGTCGCGGGAGCGGTACTGGCGTACCAGTTGTTCCCGCATCTGCAGGTGCGCGTTCAGGTGTGGCAAGACCCCTTCGCGACCTTCGACACCACCGGTTATCAAGTGGGACAGAGCCTCTTCGGGCTCGCGACCGGCGGATTGTTCGGCACCGGACTCGGCTCCGGGCGCCCCAACATCGTTCCGTTCGCCAACACCGACTTCATCATCGCGACCATCGGTGAGGAGCTCGGCCTGGTCGGGCTGACGGCCGTGATGATGCTCTACCTGATCTTCGTGATGCGCGGTCTGCGCACGGGTGTCGCCGTCCGCGACAGCTTCGGCAAACTGCTCGCCACCGGCCTCTCGTTCACGATGGCCGTTCAGATCTTCGTGGTCGTCGGCGGCGTCACCAAACTCATCCCGCTGACCGGTCTCACGACGCCGTTCGTGTCGTACGGCGGGTCGTCGTTGCTGGCGAACTACATCCTGCTCGCGCTGCTGATCCGCGTCTCCAACGCCGCGCGCGAACCCGACCCGACGAAGCGTCGGCCTACGCCGAAGCCCATCGAGTCGCTGCCGACACAGGCGGTGCGGCAGGCATGAACACTCCGATCCGCCGGGTCTCGATGGTGGTCATCGTGATGATCATCGTGTTGCTCGCCAACGCCACCTACATCCAGGTCTTCAAGGCCGACGCCCTGAAATCCGACCCGCGCAACAACCGGGTGCTGCTCGACGAGTACTCGCGCCAGCGCGGCGCAATCACCGCGGGTGGCGAGGTCATCGCGGTGTCGGTGCCCACGGACAGCAGACTGAAGTTCCTGCGAAGCTATCCACCCGAGGGCGCCGAGGCGTTCGCCCCCGTGACCGGCTACTTCTCGTACCAGTACGGCAGCACCGAGGTCGAGCGCTACGAGAACTCATTCCTCTCCGGAAGCGACGACAGGCTCTTCGGGCAGCGCTTCACCGACATGTTCTCCGGGCGGGATCCGCGCGGCGGCAACGTCGTGACGACGATCAATCCCCGCCTGCAACGCGTCGCCTACAACCAGATGCGCAACGGCTGCAACGGTGGTTGTCGCGGAGCGGTTGTCGCGATCGCGCCGAACACCGGCAAGATCCTCGCGATGGTGTCGACGCCGAGCTACGACCCGAACAAGCTGGCCAGCCACGACCAGTCGGTGCGCGAGACGGCCTGGTCGTCGTGGAATGACCCGAACGGCTCGGAGCCGATGCTCAATCGCGCAATCAACCAGCTCTACCCGCCCGGTTCGACGTTCAAGGTGGTCACCTCAGCGTCGGCTCTGCGAGCAGGGGTGTCGCCGGATGTGCGCCTCACCGCAGCGTCGCAGTTCCCGCTGCCCGACACCACGATCTCGCTGCCCAACTACGGCGGCGAAACGTGCCCCGGATCGTCGGGCGGCACCGTCTCGATGGTCACGGCGTTGAAGTACTCGTGCAATACCGCTTTCGCCGACCTCGTGACGAACAAGATGCCCAACGCGACGTCGAATTTCAAAGACACCGCTCGACGCTTCGGCCTCGACGAAGCCGGACCGGAGATCCCGATGCCGGTCGCGCAATCGACCGTCGGAGAGATCCCCGACCGTGCCGCGCTGGCGCAGTCGGCGATCGGACAGCGTGACGTGCGCCTGACCCCGCTGGAGAACGCGATGATCGCAGCGACCGTCGCCAACGGTGGGGTGCGGATGCAGCCCTATCTGGTGGATAAACTGCAATCGGCAGATCTGCGCACGCTGAGCACAACTCAGCCGACAACGATCAACGAACCGATCACCTCCGACCAGGCGGCCACGCTTACCAGCATGATGGTCGAGTCGGAACGGGCAACCGCGGGAGCGGGCGGCCCGGTATCGATCGCGTCGAAGACCGGCACCGCCGAGCACTCCGACACGAGCGCTGGTGGCGACTCGGAGACCCCGTACTCCTGGTACATCGCGTTCGGACCGTCGTCGAATCCGCAGATCGCCGTCGCCGTGATCGTGGAGAACGGCGACTACGGTGTGAACTCGGTCGGCGGAACCGTCGCCGCGCCGATAGGACGAGCTGTGATCAACTCACTGGTGGGAGGTGGACGATGAGCCTGCAGAACGGCACGATCATCGCCGACCGTTATCGCCTGATCCGGCTCATCGCGACCGGCGGCATGGGACAGGTCTGGGAGGCCGTCGACACGCGACTGAACCGTCGTGTCGCGGTCAAGGTGCTCAAGGCCGAGTACTCCGACGACCCCGAGTTCACCGCACGCTTCCGCACCGAGGCGCAGACGACGGCCAAGCTGAACAACCCGGGCATCGCGAACGTCTTCGACTACGGCGAGACGCCCGACCGCGCAGGTGGCGGCCCACTGGCCTATCTGGTGATGGAGCTCGTCGACGGCGAGCCGCTGAACTCGGTCATCTCACGGCTCGGACGGCTGTCGCTGACCAACACGCTCGACATGCTCGAGCAGACGGGTCGCGCGCTGCAGGCCGCGCACACCGCGGGGCTCGTGCACCGCGACGTGAAGCCCGGCAACATCCTCATCACACCCGCGGGCCAGGTGAAGATCACCGACTTCGGCATCGCGAAAGCGGTCGACGCCGCGCCGGTCACCCAGACGGGCATGGTCATGGGCACGGCCCAGTACATCTCGCCCGAACAGGCGACCGGCGACGAGGCGACCGCGGCATCGGACGTCTATTCGCTCGGCGTCGTCGGATACGAGGCGCTTACGGGGCGTCGACCATTTCTCGGCGACGGCGCGATCACCGTCGCGATGAAGCACATCCGCGAGACACCGCCGCCGCTGCCCGCGAACGTGCCCGCGTCGGTGCGTGAGCTGATCGACATCACGTTGTCGAAGGACCCCAAGCAGCGCTATGCCAACGGTGGCGAGTTCGCCGACGCTGTTGCCGCGGTGCGTGCGGGTCGTCGACCACCCGCCCCCGGCGGCGCCGGAGCCGTCGGTGCTGCGGGCGCCGCTGCGGCAGGAGCCGCGGGTGGTGCCGCGCTCGCCCGCGGAACCGGCGCAACCCGCGCGATGACGGGTGGAGTGCCGCCGACGGGGACAGCACGCAGCGCGACGCAGGGAACGAGTCGCACGCCGACGTCGTACGGCCAGACGTCGTATCCGCAGACCTCGTACCCCCAAACCTCCTACCCGCAGACCTCGTCGACGCCGCCGTCGAACAACAACAACGGGTGGACCACCGGCCAGAAGGTGCTCGCGGGCATCGCGGGTGTGCTGCTGCTCGGCGCCATCGGACTGATCGGTTTCTGGCTGGCGAACCTTGATTCGGGATCGTCGGAGACGCCGACGCCGTCGACGACGGCCACGCAGACCACAACCGCTGTCCCGACCACGGCCGAACAGCAAGAACCCGAGGCGACGACCCGCGACCGGACCACGACGACGCGTCGCACGACCACCACCGAGCAACCGACGACCGAGGATCAGACCACCCAACAGGAGACCGAGGAGCCGACCACGACCAACGGCGACTCCGGTGCACCGACCGTGACCGGACAATTCTGTCCGCCCTTCTGTCTGCCGAGCCGATGACCGCGACCCCGCACCATCTCTCCGACCGCTACGAACTGGGCGAGACGCTCGGGTTCGGCGGGATGTCGGAGGTGCACTTCGCTCGCGATCTCCTGCTCAACAGGGATGTCGCGATCAAGGTGCTGCGCGCCGACCTCGCGCGTGATCCGTCGTTCTACCTTCGCTTCCGACGCGAGGCGCAGAACGCCGCGAAGCTCAATCACCCGACGATCGTCCAGGTCTTCGACACCGGCGAATCCGAGACACCGGACGGGCCGCTGCCGTTCATCGTGATGGAGTACGTCGACGGTGAGACGCTGCGAGATGTGTTGCGCGCCAATGGTCCGGTGTCTCCGCGGCAGGCGATGACATGGATGGCCGACGTTGCGGCGGCGATGGACTTCAGCCACCGCAACGGGATCGTGCACCGCGACATGAAGCCCGCCAACGTCATGATCGACAAGGCGGGCGCGGTCAAGGTGATGGACTTCGGCATCGCCCGCGCCATCAGCGACTCGACGTCAACGATGACGCAGACGTCGACCGTGATGGGCACCGCCCAGTACCTGTCGCCGGAGCAGGCGCGCGGCATCAAGGTCGATCCGCGCAGCGACATCTACTCGATGGGCTGCGTGCTGTTCGAGTTGATGACCGGCGAGCCACCGTTCACAGGTGATTCGCCCGTCGCCGTCGCCCATCAGCACGTCCACGAGGATCCGCCCTGGCCGTCGTCGATCCGACCGGAGATCCCACGCGAGCTCGACTCCGTGGTGCTCAAGGCGATGAGCAAGAACAAGGAGAACCGGTACCAGTCGGCCGCCGAGCTGCGTGCCGATCTGATCCGTGTGCTCGCGGGCGGTCGGCCGTCGGCTCCACTGCTGCTGACCGACGAGGACCGCACCGAGTTCCTCGACACCGGTCCTCGACGCGCAGCTCGCGGCTCCGACGGGGGCGGCACCGGCGGTGGAGGCGACGACGGCTCCGGCGGTTCGGACGGCAACACTCCTCGACGCGCCAGTGACAACACCCCTATTCGACGACGCTCTCGCGGGTTGGTCCTCGGATCGGTCGCGCTCGTGGTGCTGCTGCTCGCAGGACTGCTGCTGTGGTGGGCTCCGTGGGCGTCGGAGAGTGCGCGACAGATTGCGGTGCCGTCGGTGAGCGGCCTCTCGTCACAGGACGCCGAGAACAACCTGCTGCGCGCGGGGTTCAAGGTCAAACAGCTTCAGGAACCGAGCCTCGACGTCAAGGCCGGGACCGCGACAAGGTCGGCGCCGGGCGCGAACGTGCTGGCACCGGACGGCTCCGAGGTGACGCTGTACGTGTCGTCGGGACCTCCGCGACATCAGATGCCGTCGTTGCAGGGCAAGACACCGGATGAGGCGACCGACGCGCTGAAGGTGCTCGGATTCACCAACATCCGGACCGACGAGGTCGATTCGACGGCGGCGCTCGACGGCAAGGTCGTGAACACGACACCCGCGTCCGGTACCGATGCCGCGGTCAACGGACCGGTCGTGCTGCACGTCGGGTCCGGTCCACGGCAGGTGACCGTGCGCGACGTCGTCGGTATGCGTGAGGACCAGGCCCGCACGCTGCTGGAACAGTCGAATCTGAAGATGGTCGTCGTGCAGGGTGATTCGAATCGACCTGTCGGCGAGATCATCAGCTCGTCTCCGCCCGCCGGAACGTCGGTCGACGAAGGCACCACCGTCCAGGTGACGGTCTCGCGCGGAAACCAGTTCACGATGCCCGACCTGCGCGGCCAGACACCCGATCAGGCGCGCTCGACGCTGCAATCGCGCGGATGGTCGGCTTCGACCCTCACACAGTCGACAAAGGGCGTGCCGCTGGGCAGCCCGGACATCGGCAAGATCGTCGACCAGCAGCCTGCCGCGGGCTCACAGATGAGCCGTGACGACGCCGTCACGGTGACCGTCGGACAGCTCAGCCTGCTGCCGAACTAGGGCTCTTCAAGGCGGTCAGCTGGTCGTGAGCCACTGGGTGCCGTGAGAGCAGGGGCGTCAGCCCAGCGCGGCGGCCATCTCTTGTTCGAGTGCGTCGACCAGACCGGCGTCGACCTTGATGCCCGCGACGGCGAGCCAGTTGGCCAGCATCCGGTGTCCGCCCTGGGTGAGCACGCTCTCCGGGTGGAACTGGACGCCGTGGATGGGCAGGTCGCGGTGGCGCATGGCCATGACGATGCCGGTGTCGGTGCGCCCGGTCACGACGAGTTCGTCGGGGATGGTCTCGGGAAGCACGGTGAGCGAGTGATAGCGCGTCGCGGTGAACGGATCCGGTAGTCCGGCAAGGACGCCGTCGTCGTCGTGGATGACCTGCGACGTCTTGCCGTGCAGGAGTTCCGGGGCGCGGTCGACCGTCGCGCCGAAGGCTGCGCCGATCGCCTGATGTCCGAGGCAGACGCCGAGCAATGGGATTTCGTCCGACGCCGCCAGTTTCACCAGCGGGATCGTCGCGCCCGCGCGCTGTGGGGTACCGGGGCCCGGGCTGAGGAGCACGGCGTCGAATCCCTCGATCGCTCGACGCAGTGATTCTGCGGTGAACTCGCCGTCGGCGTCGGAAAGAATCGGGTCGTCGTTGCGCCAGACCGTGACGTCGAGGCCGCCTTGCTGGTCCGCGGCGGAGCCGCCTAGTTGACCCAGGTATTGGACCAGGTTGTAGACGAAGCTGTCGTAGTTGTCGATGACGAGCACGCGGCCCAGGGGCTGCGCGGTTCCGTCGACGGCGGGCGTATTCACAGGCTCAGGTTACTCGGCGCGCGTCGGGGCGGTCTCGACAAGCTCGACCAGCGGGAAACGCTCGACCAGCGAAAGGAGCTCGAGCAAGGGTTGACACCCTTCCCGCTGATTGAGCCGGCCGCGAGCGCAGCGAGCAGCCGAGTCGAAATCACCAGCGTGGTCTCGACAAGCTCGACCACCGGAAGGGCTCGACCACCGGAAGGGCTCGACCAAACGGAGGAGCAGCTCGACCTGAGAGTACCTCGACCAGCGAGCGGGGTCGGACGCGGCGACCAGGTGAGATACCGTGTAAGTCGAGTGATCTGCACCCAACAGAGGAAGTCATGCCGAAGTCTAAAGTCCGGAAGAAGACCGATTACACGATCAACCCGGCGTCGCGCACGCCGGTCAAGGTCAAGACCGGTCCCTCCAGCAGCATCTATGTGGGCGTCATGCTCGGTCTGATGCTCCTCGGCCTCGCATGGCTGATCGTCTACTACCTCGCCGCGAGCTCGACCACCTACGGCGGCGAAGGCCAGGTTCTCCACTGGATGGCCAACCTTGGATCGTGGAACTTCCTCATCGGCTTCGCCCTGATGGTCGTCGGCCTTCTGATGACCATGAGATGGCGCTGACCTGCACTGACAGGGTCGGACAATCATCCACAGCCGTTAATCACATGTGTGTAATTCATCCCCACTGTGAGTAACTGCTGTGGATAACCGTCCCAACTTGTCCACAGGTGAATGGTCGACGCCCCGACCCGCTGCCGCAGCACTGCTGGTCGGCGGCCTGCTTCTCGTCGTGCTCGGCGTGATCGCGGCGTCGGATCCCGCCGGCATGGTCCTGATGGTCGTCGCCGGCCTCCTGCTGTTGGCATTCGGGACGTACGCGTGGACGATCCGGCCGCGCCTCGCGGTCAGTCCCGGCCCAGTCCTGCACATCCGGACGCTGTCGGGCACGCGCGACTGCACGCCCACGCAGATCGATCAGATCAAGGTGCTCAACATCCGCCGCATCGGACGTCGCAGCGGGCAACTCGAAATCGACGTGATCCCCGACGACACCGCTCCCACGGACCAGTCCGATGGCTTACGACTCGACACCAAGCTCTACGTCTTCGGCCGCTGGGATCTCGGCACCACACCGACTGACGTCGCCGAACAGCTGCGGCAGGCCGGATTCCACGTCGACGACTGACTGACCCATCCACGATGGGGGGGGGGGGGGGGGGGGGGGGGGGGGGGGGGGGGGGGGGGGGGGGGGGGGGGGGGGGGGGGGGGGGGGGGGGG
>NZ_LZMO01000232.1:0-516 GCF_001665715.1 Gordonia sp. 852002-10350_SCH5691597 | reverse complement strand
CCGACACGGTCAGCCGCCGCCTGGGCTACCGCGGCTGACGCCCGTCGCCGCTCGCTGGTCGAGCTTGTCGAGACCACCAAGCGGCCTGTGGATAGAGAATCTCGGCAGCAGATCTGTGGGCGCATAGTTGTCGGATGAGCGGCTACATGTACATCCTCGAGTGCTCTGACGGCAGCTACTACGTGGGCAGCACACGGAACGTCGAGTCCAGAGTCGAGCAGCACAACTCCGGGCAGGGGAGTCGCTACACGCGCTGCCGGCTGCCAGTTCGGCTTGTTTATCAACACGAATGCTCGACCATCGCAGAGGCGTACGCGTTGGAGAAGCGCGTCCAGAACTGGTCCCGTGGGAAACGGAAGGCTCTCATTGCTGGGGATTACGTGCTGCTGCAACAACTCTCACGCAACCGACAAGGCGGGGCGTAGGTGCTCGCAGCGGGGTGGTCTCGACAAGCTCGACCAGCGAGCGGCGACGGGCGTCAGCCGCGGTAGCCCAGGCGGCGGCTGACCGTGTCGG
>NZ_LZMO01000231.1:0-697 GCF_001665715.1 Gordonia sp. 852002-10350_SCH5691597 | reverse complement strand
GGGCCGCAGAATTCGCCATAGCCAATTCTCTCAAACCACGAACCATAAACTAATTACCGACACGCGACACTAGCACGGATGAACCACTTCGGTCGACGAACATAGATTTGTCGACCCAACTACCTCCCACGCCGAGGATCTCGGCTTCCAGAGTCGGGTTGGCGGTAACGGTTCTGCCGCTGAGCACATCAGCGCTGACCAGTACGCCCGATGCGTAGTCGATAGCTGCGACGGGCTTACCCGTATCGCAAAACTCTCGGACAAACTTCACAGCGGCATCTTGTAAGCGCAGACTGTCCGGGGTCGCAAGCACGCAAGGCAGCACTAACGCATCGAAACTAACCGGGGTCGCGCCCTGACGGCCATCACTGGGCTCGAAGCTGTCCGCAGCGGGAAGACGACGCAGAGCACGAACAGTGTCATCCCGAATCGACAACAGACACGGTCTGCCGCCTGTCTCCTCGACGATTCGCCAGGACGACGTGAGTTCGGCGTGGTCAACTGCCTCGGGTGCGACGAGAAAAGCAACGGCGGCACCGAGTAATTCATCAGCCATGACTCAAGTATTCCTTCCAGATGCCGCCCGAAGTCGAGGCATCACCCCTGTGACTTCACTCCGAGGGGCTGGTGCACGAGTAGGTGACATCTGATCTGGCTTGCCCTGCCGGGCGGCCTGGAAGGATGCCAGCTGTGCCCA
>NZ_LZMO01000230.1:0-20875 GCF_001665715.1 Gordonia sp. 852002-10350_SCH5691597 | reverse complement strand
CGTGTGTTGCAGTCTCGGCTGTCATATCAGTTGCACCTCGCTGTGTGTTCATCGGTGATGTCTGTGTTGGGGGTGGGGAGAGGCTTTCGAAGAGTCGTGCCGCACGGGCTCCGGGCTGTGTTTCTGCGCGGACGTCATGTACGCCTCGCAACACCGCTATCCGGATCGGCGGCCGATCATCGTCGACCCTTCTTCCCACCCCTCTTGTTGCGCTGGTTGGATGATCCCTGTTTCTTCGGACCCGACCCCGAGTTGCCAGAACTCTTCGACGACGCTGCTCCCGCGGGTTTGGCGCCGGGCTTCGGTTTGCTTCCGACGACGTGCTGCGTCGACGACGAGCCGTCGTCGGATCCGCTGTCGAGTGTGGCGTCGACGTCGAGATCCTCGGCCGACTCAGCCGACGAATCAGCACCATCAGAGTCCGACTTACTGAGCGACGGGGAAGGCGACCCCGAGTTCTTGCCCTTCTTCAGCCGATCGGGCCGCGCACCGGGCTTGGGGGCGTTCGCCTTGAGCTTTTCCTGCTTCGCTTGGCGCGCCGCCTCTTCTTCCTTCTCGATACGACCGAACACGATGTGCTGCTGCCCGTACGTCCAGATATTGTTACTCATCCAGTACAGGAGGATCGCGACGGGGAAGAACGGACCGGTGACGAGGATGCCGAGCGGGAAGACGTACAGCGCCAGCATGTTCATCATGCGGGTCTGCGGATTCTCGAGTGCGGCCTCGGGTTGACGCGCGACCGATGCGCGCGAGTTCATGTGCGTGGCGATCGACGCGATGATCATCATCGGGATGACGACGATCGCGATGTTCAGACGTGTGAAGTCGATCGGGTGACCCGGCTCCACGAACGCCTGGAACTCGGAGACAGGCTCCGTGATGTACGACGAAAGCGGCACACCGAAGAGGCGCGCGTCGAGGAAGTTTCGGACCTGCTCCTCATTGAACGCATAGTTACCGTGGCTGCGCGTCTCTGCTGCGGTCATATGCAACTGACCCATGCCGGTCGCCATACGGTTGAACGATCGCAGCACGTGAAACAGACCGATGAACACGGGGATCTGCAGCAACATGGGCAGGCAGCCGAGCAGGGGATTGAACCCGTGCTCTTTCTGCAGCTTCTGCATCTCCTCGGTCATCTTGACCCGATCCTTGGCGTACTTCTTCCGGATCGCCTGAAGCTGCGGGTTGATCTCCTGCATCTTCTTCGTGGTGCGGATCTGCTTCACGAAGGGCTTGTAGAGGATCGCGCGCAGCGTGAAGACGAGGAAGATCACCGACAGCGCCCAGGCGATGCCATTGCCGCCCGGGGTGTTCGGTGTGATGTGGTCGAACACCCAGTGCCAGACCCACATGATCCAGGAGACCGGCCAATAGATGAAGTTCAGCACGGGACAGTTACCCCTCACTCTTCGCGGAGACACCCACGCTGATCGTGGTGTCCTCCGTGATTACACGTCCGCGCACCGTCGGCCCGCCATCAGCGGATCCGTTGTGCGTCGATGGAAACTCTTGGTCTTGCTGGTCGTCGAGACCCTGATCGTCGAGACGCTGATCGTCGAGAGGCCGGTCGTCGGAATCCTGATCCGGCTGCGGCATCCACGGCCACCGGAACGATTCCTCGGGCACCGGGTCGTAGCCGGGCTTGTGCCACGGACCGCATTTGAGCAATCGGATCACCGACAGTGCACCGCCGTAGAAGAAGCCGTGGCGTGTCAGTGCCTCAACCGCGTAGCCCGAGCAAGTCGGTTCGAAACGACAGGTTGGCAAACGCAGCGGCGACACCCAGGTGCGGTACAACTCGATCAAGAAGATCACCACTCGACGTGGCAGCAGATGGCAGAACCGGATGAATGCCTGGATCGACGACGCTGACATCACAAAATCCTGCCGGGAGATACAGTCGATGACCCGCTCGGACAGGGAGAGTCGAGCAGCTCGGCTGCGAGTCGTCGAACTTTGGCGTGACGCAACGCTTTGCGAAGTTGGGCGGCCAACTCGACGCTCGACACCTCCGCAGCACTGGGGAGAGCACGCACGACGACAGAGGTGTCGGTGGTCGGACACTCGTCCATGACTTCCGCGAACGCTGCCCTGATCCGGCGCGCCACGAGATGGCGGGTCACGGCATTGCCGACCGACTTACTGACGATCAACCCGAGCCAGGGTCCGCCCGACGTCGCGACATCGATTCGACGACCCGTCTCGTCGGGCCAGCGCGTCGGCAAGATGGACACCGTCAACAGCAGATCACGCGACGATACCCGCACGCCCTTCTTGAGCGTGCGGGAGAAGTCGGATCGTGTGGAGATCCGATGGATTGACGCCATCACCGACCCAATCGCCACCGGAGCGTTCCGACGACGGGCGTTGCCGCCGCCGGGACTCGCGGTGTTGTGCAGATCAGGCCGAGAGCTTTGCGCGGCCCTTGCTGCGACGGGTGTTGACGATTGCACGACCCGCGCGGGTACGCATACGCAACCGGAAACCATGCACGCGTGCACGACGACGGTTGTTCGGCTGGAAAGTCCGCTTGCCCTTGGCCACGGCTGGTACTCCTTGTGTTCGTACGTGAGCACGCCAACTACGCGCGCACCCACGATCTCCTGAGTGGTCTGCTTATCCAGGCAGCGGTGCCGGACTCGTGCCGGTTGGGTGACCCCGTTTCCGCCGAACGAACCGCACGCGGTCCAGCCTTCGAAAAACAAGAACGCCACCACGCAAATCCGCACACCTGGATGACCAGTCGAGACTACTGGACCCGGTGTACTCAAATCAAACGAGCGGATCCACACCAACGTCGTGACCAGCGATGACGAGTGCCATACCTGCCCACGGCCTGCGTACGCGCCATCCTCGACGCCGTCCGGGACGCACTATTTGTGATCTGCCCGAGTCAATTCGAGCCTTACGTTGTCGGCTTCGTGGTGGTTCTGTTAGCGTCGTTCCCCAGTGACGGCGACCGATACGCCACTCACATCTCCACGACGCGATCGCGGCGTCGGACCCATCCCGACTTGGTTGTACACAGCTGTGGATAAGTGTGTGGACAAGTCGGCTCCCGAACCGGCATCGTGGGTCCCCGATGACTGATGCTGGTAATTTTCTCGGGGTGGGAAGGCCTGACCGTGACTTCTGATCGCGACTCGTTCGGCGAGGTCTGGCAACAGGTCGTCGCAGAGCTCAACGACGATTCCGCCGGCGGAGACCACGAACTTCTCACCCGGCAGCAAAAAGCCTGGCTCTCGCTCGTGCAGCCACTCACCCTCGCCGAGGGATTCGCACTGCTCACCGTCCCGACGCCGCTGGTCCAAGAACAGATCGAGCGCACGCTTCGCGACACCATCCGCAGCGCACTCTCACGTCACCTCGGGCAACCCGTCGACCTCGGGGTGCGGATCGCGACACCCCCGCCGAGCACAGACACCCCCGCCGAGCAGCCATCCCAGGTCGGGGTTCCCCGCTCATCGGCACCTGCCGGGGGAATCGGCCAAGCACCTATCTCCACATCGGGCGTCGACGTGAGCGACTTCGGCAACGGCCAATTCCCGCTCCGCCAGCCTGCCCCCACAGACCATGCAACCTCCGACTCCCTGAGCACCGACTCATTCGGCGCACAGCAGTCCCCTCAACTGTCGACGCCCGCTACCAACGGAGCAGCGTCGGATTCGCGAGGTGCTCCGACCAACTGGCCGTCGTACTTCGCAGAACGCCCGACCGCGGCACCCACACCCTCTGGCGCCAATCTCAACCCCAAGTACACCTTCGACACCTTCGTGATCGGAGCGTCGAATCGCTTCGCGCACGCGTCGGCCGTTGCCGTGGCCGAAGCCCCGGCGCGCGCGTACAACCCGCTGTTCATCTGGGGTGAGTCGGGACTCGGCAAGACGCACCTGCTCCACGCCGCCGGCCACTACGCCCAACGGCTGTTCCCGGGAATGCGCGTCAAGTACGTCTCCACCGAGGAATTCACCAACGACTTCATCAACTCGCTGCGTGATGACCGTCGAGTCGCGTTCAAGCGCCGCTACCGCGACGTCGACGTACTGCTCGTCGACGACATCCAGTTCCTCATCGGCAAAGAAGGTATCCAGGAAGAGTTCTTCCACACCTTCAACACGCTGCACAATTCGAGCAAGCAGATCGTCATCTCCTCCGACCGACCGCCGAAACAGCTTGCGACACTTGAAGATCGGCTCCGCACGCGATTCGAGTGGGGACTGATCACCGACGTTCAGCCACCCGACCTCGAGACGCGCATCGCCATCCTGCGCAAGAAGGCGCAGATGGACAGCATCGCTGTTCCCGACGACGTCCTCGAACTGATCGCGTCGAAGATCGAGCGCAACATCCGCGAGCTCGAGGGTGCATTGATCCGCGTCACCGCGTTCGCCTCCCTGAACAACACCGACCTCGACAAGTCGCTCGCAGAGGTTGTCCTTCAAGCGCTGCTACCCAACTCCGGCACCCTGGAGGTCAGCGCGGCGTCGATCCTCGCGATCACCGCGGAGTACTTCGACATCTCGGTCGACGAACTCCGGGGGCCCGGCAAGACCAGGGCAATCGCGCAGGCGCGTCAGATCTCCATGTACCTGTGCCGAGAGCTCACCGACCTCTCGCTGCCGAAGATCGGCGAAACCTTCGACCGTGACCACACCACGGTCATGTACGCCGAACGCAAGATCCGCAAGGAGATGGCCGAGCGTCGCAAGGTCTACGACCACGTCCAGGAGCTCACCGCGCGCATCAAACAGCGCGCTGTCGGCTGACCGGATCCTTCTGAACCCCTCGAGTCCCTTCGCTCCAACACGGCGCGGAGGGACTTGTCATCTCCAGGCCCAAACCACAAGTCTCAACCCCAACCCAAGGGTCTCCGACGATCTGATCGGGTGGATTTTCATGTCATCTCGACGTCGCCGTCCACCGTTCCAGGGTCTCGGAAAGGCTGTGGATCGACTGTGAGTAAGAGAGGTCTTGATGTGTACAGAACGTGGACGATGCTCGAACAGAATTCGTCATGTGCACAACTCGACCGACCCACCCAGGATCCGTACACGTTCGATCCACAACCCTGTCGGTGCTCTGACATGGGATCCGTCGTGTTGTCCACAGTTTGCACAGTGCCTATGACTGTTATGGATCCCTCTCTTAAAAGAACTTCTTTTAAGAAGCCGTTGTGCACACCTCGCTCGAGCCGCGGCGTCGACTCGTCTGGATCTGCCTCGCACAAACGCTCGGCGCGGCGTGGCGACTTGACCCCAACGACTCCCCGTCACGCGATCGCGCTCTAGAGTGGGAACTCCTGGCGAATACCGAGAGAAGGGCAACCACCGAGCATGAAGTTCCGTGTCGCGCGTGACGAGTTCGCCGATGCCGTCGCCTGGGTAGCGCGCAGTTTGCCGTCTCGCCCGCCCGTTCCCGTGCTCGGTTGTGTGGTCCTCCTGGCCGACGACGCTGGGCTGACCGTCTCCGGCTTCGACTACGAGGTCTCGGCACAGCAGCAGATCGGCGCCGAAGTCGCAGAACCGGGGCAGGTGCTGGTGTCCGGGCGTCTGCTGGCCGATATCACCAAAGCTCTTCCGAACAAGCCGGTCGACGTCTCGCTCGACGGATCCCGCGTCGCCATCACCTGCGGCAGCGCGAAGTTCTCGCTGCCGACCATGCCCGTCGAGGACTACCCACAGCTTCCTGACGTCCCGGCCGTCACCGGACTGATCCCGGCGCAGGTGTTTGCCGAGGCCATCTCCCAGGTCGCCGTCGCCGCCGGCCGCGATGACACACTCCCGATGCTCACCGGCGTGCGCGTCGAGATCGACGGCAAGACCGTCGTCCTGGCGGCCACCGATCGCTTCCGCCTCGCGGTACGCGAATTGGAGTGGGAGCCAGCCGATTCCGGTGCTTCGGGTGCGGTCCTCGTGCCGGCGAAGACGTTGTCCGAAAGCGCGCGGACCGCGAGTTCCGACTCCGGCGACGTGAAGCTGGCATTTGGCAGCGGTTCAGCACTCGGTGGCGAGGGGATCCTGGGCATCGTCGGCGAGACCAAGCAGACGACGACCCGTCTCCTCGACGCCGAGTTCCCGAAGTTCCGCCAGCTGTTGCCCGCGAGCCACACCGCCATCGCGACCATCGAGAGTGCACCTCTCATCGAGGCGATCAAGCGTGTGGCGCTGGTCGCTGAACGCGGTGCACAGGTGCGCATGGAATTCCGCGACGGATCCGTACTGCTCACGGCAGGCGGCGACGAAGCAGGCCGCGCCGAAGAAGAGCTGCCCGTGCAGTTCTACGGCGAGCCGCTGACCATCGCGTTCAACCCGACGTATCTGCAGGACGGACTCTCCGCGATCGGCGTCGCAGTCGTCGACTTCGGATTCACGACGCCGAGTCGTCCCGCGGTACTGCGCCCGTCGACCGGCGACGAACCCATCGCCGACGAATCCGGAGCGTTCGTCGCACCCGACAGCGTTTTCACCTACCTGCTGATGCCGGTTCGCCTGCCCGGATAGCGGCTCATGCGCTGAGGCCGAGTAACGAAACATCAAGGCAGCACTGATCTTTCACGCACACGCGAAGGGGAAGCCATGCAGCTCGGGCTGATCGGCCTCGGCAAGATGGGTGCCAACATGCGCACCCGTATCGAGCGCGGTGGCCATGAGGTCGTCGGATACGACCCGCGCCCGGAGGTCTCCGACGTCGCGTCGATGGCCGATATGGTGGCCGCGCTCGACGCACCTCGCGCGGTGTGGATCATGGTGCCCTCCGGCGAACCCACCCAGCAGTGCGTCGCAGAACTCGCAGGCCTGCTGGATTCGGGCGACGTCGTCGTCGATGGCGGTAACTCGCGGTACACCGACGATGAGCCTCACGCAAAAACCTTGGGCGACAAGGGAATCGGTTACCTGGACTGCGGTGTTTCCGGCGGTGTGTGGGGCTTGGAAAACGGATACGGCTTGATGGTCGGCGGATCCGACGCCGACGTCGAGCGGCTCATGCCGATCTTCGATGCACTCCGCCCGCCGGGTGAGCGAGCCGACGGATTCGTTCACGCCGGACCCGTCGGCGCAGGCCACTACGCCAAGATGGTGCACAACGGCATCGAGTACGGCCTGATGCATGCCTACGGCGAGGGTTACGCTCTACTCAACGCCGAGCCGCTCATCGTCGATGTCGAAGGCACGATGCAAGCCTGGACACAGGGCACGGTGATCCGGTCGTGGCTCCTCGACCTTTTGGTTCGCGCCCTGCAGGAAGATCCGGGCCTCACCGAAATCTCCGACTACACACCGGATTCCGGTGAAGGTCGATGGACCGTCGAGGAAGCGATTCGCCACGCGGTGCCTGCCAATGTCATCTCGGCGGCGTTGTTCGCACGCTTTGCGTCGCGGGAGAAGGGCGGTTCGCCCGCGCTCAAGGCAGTGTCGGCGCTGCGTAACCAGTTCGGCGGACACTCCATGCAGAACACCGCGGGCAAGAACGTCGGCGAGACCGGAACGCCGGTTCAGAATCCGTCGAATACCGCTCCGCCCAACTGATCTCGACGTCCCGTGTTTGTTCGTGAACTACACCTGCGCGACTACCGATCGTGGCCGTTGGCCGACCTCACCCTTCGCCCCGAACCGACGATCTTCACCGGCCGCAACGGTTTTGGAAAGACCAACCTGCTCGAAGCGCTCTTCTACATCGCGACACTTCGGTCACATCGGGTGAGCTCTGACGCGCCGCTGGTCCGATCCGGGGCGACGTCAGCGTCGGTCGGAGCGACCGTCGAGAACGCTGGTCGTGAACTCGCGGTCAGCCTGCAGATTGCTGCCGAGGGGTCAAATAAGGCCTGGCTCAACGGATCTCCGTGTCGACGCCCACGCGAAATCCTCGGTGTACTGCGTGCGGTGCTGTTCGCCCCGGAAGACCTACTACTGATCCGCGGCGATCCGAGCGATCGTCGACGCTTCATCGACGAGCTCGTCGCCCAGCGCGGACCCCGTTGGGCTGCAGCACGTTCCGACTACGACCGGGTGCTGCGGCAACGGTCTGCGCTGCTCAAGACTGCGGGCGCGGCGCTGCGTCGAGGGGGCTCCGACGCCGACTCGGTGATCAGCACCCTCGACGTGTGGGATGCTCAGCTCGCCGATCTCGGTGGCCAGGTGACCGCTGCGCGGATCGAGGTACTGCGTGATCTCGAACCACACTTCGTCGCGTCGTACTCGTCGATCGCTCCGCATTCTCGTCCTGCCTCGTTGAGCTACCGCGCGTCGGCGGGGCCGGAGCTGGTGCCTGCGCGCGACGTCGAACCAGATTCGGAAATAATCGCGACACAACTACTCGAGCGGCTTGGGCAGACGCGCACCAAGGAGATCGAGCGCGGCGTCAGTCTTGTCGGTCCGCACCGCGACGACATCGACATCGTTCTCGGGTCCGAGGTGGCCAAGGGTTTCGCTTCGCACGGAGAATCGTGGTCGCTCGCGTTGGCGTTGCGACTCGGGTCGGTCGAGCTCGTGCGCAGTGAGGGGATCGAACCCGTCATCATGCTCGACGACGTCTTCGCTGAACTCGACGCCGCGCGACGTCGCAAACTGGTGGAGTTCACCGCCGGTGCCGAACAGCTGCTGATCACCGCTGCTGTCGCCGAGGACATCCCCGAAGGTGTCGGCGGCAGACGTATCGGAGTCAACGTTGTCGACGAGGCCGACGGCACGCGGCATTCCGAACTGATGTCCGAGGCAACTGAGAGCATGGACTCATGAGCGACACCCCCGAAGAGCAGCCAGGCACCGAGTCGCCTGGTGGCGACGCGTCGAGCGGGTATGAGCGGGCACGCCGCGCCTTGGAGGAGGCACGGGCGTCGGCGCGTGCTGCGGGCAAGTCGGTGGGTCATGGCCGGGCGTCGCCGATTCGACGTCCGCGCGGGTCGTCGAGTCGTCGACGCTGGTCGGGCGCCGGCCCGGATTCGCGGGATCCGCAGCCCTTCTCCAGGCTCGTCGGCGGCCTGGCGCGCGACCGCGGGTGGGAGCCTCAGATCGCCGAGGGCACGTTGTTCGGGCAGTGGCTGCAAATCGTCGGACCGGACATCGCCGCGCATGCCAAGCCAGAAGCGTTGCAGGACAAGGTACTTCACGTACAGGCCGAGTCGACGGCGTGGGCGACGCAGCTGCGGTATGTGCAGCGCCAGATCCTGGCGAAGATCGCCGCGGCCATCGGCGACGACATAGTGACGTCGTTACGGATCACGGGCCCCAAGGCGCCGTCGTGGCAAAAGGGCAAACGCAACGTGCCCGGGCGGGGTCCTCGCGACACCTACGGCTGAGCCAGACGAAGCCGGGCGAGAGGCGACATACACGCCGACACCGACAAACCTCGTCCGACGCGGCTCTGAGCCGACTTTTATCCCAAGACCACCGCCGATCGCGCTTCTTGTGCAGAAAATCGTTCTGAGCGCGCGTTAGCGGCCCCGGATGGTGCTTCCTGAGCGAATGAGGCAGTACACTGGAGACACTTGTCCCGGCAGGGGAGATAAGCAGCCGTGACCGGCGGTCACATACGCGAGCGGGCGAAGGCCCGGCATCTCGTCGTGTGTCCGTGGTCGGCGCTGGTCACGTCACCCTGCCCAGCATGACACGACTGGAGTCCAGCCGTGAACGAGACAGCGCGTACACACACCAGCGCAGTCGAGAGCAGAAGAGGAGCGGACGCACCCCGTGGCCGACACGAATGACAAGAAGAGCCGTAAGAAGCCAGGTGAGTACGGTGCCGAGTCGATCAGCATCCTCGAAGGACTCGAAGCAGTCCGTAAAAGACCAGGTATGTACATCGGCTCGACCGGTGAGCGGGGCCTGCACCACCTGATCTGGGAGGTCGTCGACAACTCCGTCGACGAGGCCATGGCCGGCTACGCCAGCAAGGTCGACGTGACGTTGCTCGAGGACGGCGGCGTCGAGGTCGTCGACGACGGTCGCGGTATCCCGACCAGCATGCATGCGACCGGCGTACCCACCGTCGAGGTCGTCATGACGCAGCTGCATGCAGGCGGCAAGTTCGACTCCGACGCGTATGCCGTGTCCGGTGGTCTGCACGGCGTGGGTATCTCCGTCGTGAATGCGCTGTCGACCAAGGTCGAGTTGGAGATCAACTACGGCGGTCACCACTGGGAGCAGACGTACAACTACGCCAAGCCCGGGCCGCTGGTCCAGGGTGCGGCGACGCGCAAGACGGGTACGACTGTCCGGTTCTGGGCCGATCCGGAGATCTTCGAAACCACCACTTACAGCGCCGAGACCGTTGCGCGTCGTCTGCAGGAGATGGCCTTCCTCAACAAGGGCCTCACCATCACGCTGACCGACCGGCGACCGCAGACCGCCGCGGCCGACGCCGTCGTCGAAGGTGACGAAGACACCGCTGAGAAGCCCAAGACCGCCGAGGAAGAGGCGGTGGCTCCCACCGTCACGAAGCCGCGGACCCGCACGTATCACTACCCCGATGGCCTGATCGACTACATCAAGCACCTCAACCGCACCAAGACGCCGATCCACCAGTCGGTCATCGGTTTCACCGCCAAGGGCACCGGTCACGAGGTCGAGATCGCGATGCAGTGGAACTCGGGATACTCCGAGTCGGTGCACACCTTCGCGAACACGATCAACACCCACGAGGGCGGTACGCACGAAGAGGGCTTCCGCGCGGCGCTGACCTCGACGGTCAACAAGTACGCGCTCGACAAGAAGCTGCTCAAGGAGAAGGACGGCAAACTCAGCGGCGACGACATCCGTGAGGGTTTGGCAGCTGTCATCTCCGTCAAGGTCGCCGACCCACAGTTCGAGGGTCAGACCAAGACCAAGCTCGGCAACACCGAGGTCAAGAGCTTTGTGCAGAAGACGTGCAACGAGCACCTCGGTCACTGGTTCGAGGCCAACCCCGCCGAAGCCAAGATCATCGTCAAGAAGGCCGTCGACTCCGCGCAGGCACGCCTTGCCGCCCGCAAGGCGCGAGAGTTGGTGCGCCGCAAGACCGCAACGGATATCGGTGGTCTGCCTGGCAAGCTTGCCGATTGCCGCAGCAACGACCCCACCAAGTGTGAGGTCTACATCGTGGAGGGCGACTCAGCCGGTGGCTCGGCCAAATCCGGCCGCGACTCGATGTACCAGGCGATCCTGCCGATCCGCGGCAAGATCATCAACGTCGAGAAGGCCCGCATCGACCGCGTCCTCAAGAACACCGAGGTCCAGTCGATCATCACCGCGTTCGGCACCGGCATCCACGATGAGTTCGACCTCGCCAAGCTGCGCTATCACAAGATCGTGCTGATGGCCGACGCCGACGTTGACGGCCAACACATTTCGACGCTGCTGCTGACGTTGCTGTTCCGCTTCATGAAGCCGCTGATCGAGAACGGTCACGTCTACCTCGCACAGCCGCCGCTCTACAAGCTCAAGTGGCAGAAGCGCGAACCCGAATTCGCTTACTCAGACCGTGAACGCGACGGACTGCTCGAGGCCGGTCGGGCCGCGGGCTGGAAGATCAACACCGACGACGGCATCCAGCGCTACAAGGGCCTCGGCGAGATGAACGCGAAGGAACTCTGGGAAACCACAATGGATCCCGCCGTTCGCGTGCTGCGCCAGGTGACCCTCGACGACGCCGCCGCGGCTGACGAACTCTTCTCCGTGTTGATGGGCGAGGATGTGGCCGCGCGCCGCAGCTTCATCGCCCGCAACGCGAAAGACGTTCGCTTCCTTGACGTCTGATCTCTCACGAATCGAAAAGGATACTGATGACTGACACCACACTCCCGCCAAACGGGGGTACGGGCGATCGCATCGAACCGGTCGATCTCGGCCAGGAGATGCAGAACAGCTACATCGACTACGCGATGAGCGTCATCGTCGGTCGCGCGCTACCCGAGGTGCGCGACGGACTGAAGCCCGTCCACCGTCGACTTCTCTACGCGTCCTACGACGCCGGGTTCCGTCCCGACCGCGGCTACGTGAAATCTGCGAAACCCGTTGCCGAGACGATGGGTAACTACCATCCCCACGGCGACAGCGCGATCTACGACGCGCTGGTCCGCCTCGCGCAGCCGTGGTCGATGCGCTACCCGCTGATCGACGGTCAGGGCAACTTCGGTTCGCGCGGCAACGACGGCGCGGCCGCCATGCGTTACACCGAGGCGCGCCTCACGCCCCTCGCGATGGAGATGTTGCGTGACATCGACGAGGAGACAGTCGATTTCACGCCCAACTACGACGGCAAGACCAACGAGCCGACGGTTCTGCCCGCACGTATCCCCAACCTGTTGATCAACGGGTCGGGCGGCATCGCGGTCGGTATGGCCACCAACATCCCGCCGCACAACCTCAACGAGGTTGCCGACGCGGTCTTTTGGGCGCTGGAGAATCCCGAGGCCGACGAGGAAACCATGCTCGCGGCATGTATGGAAGCCATCAAGGGACCTGACTTCCCCACGGCCGCACTGATTGTCGGCAGCCAGGGCATCCGTGATGCCTATACGACGGGCCGCGGCAGCATCCGTATGCGAAGCGTCGTCGACATCGAGGAGAACAAGGGCACCACCACCCTTGTCGTGACCGAACTGCCGTACCAGGTCAACCCCGACAACCTGATCGCGTCGATCGCCGAACAGGTCAACGAGGGAAAACTAAAGGGCATCAGTCGAATCGAGGATCAGTCCTCCGACCGCGACGGCATGCGCATCGTCGTCACCCTGCGTCGCGACGCCGTCGCCAAGGTCGTGCTGAACAACCTCTACAAGCACAGCCAGTTGCAGACCAGTTTCGGCGCCAACATGCTGTCGATCGTGGACGGCGTGCCGCGCACCCTGCGTCTTGACCAGATGATCCGGTACTACGTCGCGCACCAGATCGATGTCATCGTGCGTCGTACGCGGTACAGGTTGCGCAAGGCAGAAGAGCGCGCGCACATTCTGCGCGGTCTCGTGAAAGCCCTTGACGCACTTGACGAAGTGATCGCACTGATCCGTGCGTCGGCCAACACCGACGCCGCGCGACAGGGCCTCATCGGCCTCCTCGACATCGACGAGATCCAGGCCGACGCGATTCTCGCGATGCAGTTGCGTCGTCTGTCGGCACTCGAGCGTCAGAAGATCATCGACGAGTTGGCTGAGATCGAACTCGAGATCGCCGACCTCAAGGACATCCTCGCCAAGCCCGAGCGTCAGCGCGCCATCGTGCGGGACGAGCTCAAGGTCGTCGTCGAGAAGTTCGGCGACGAGCGTCGAACAAAGATCATCGCCGCAGACGGAGACGTCGCCGACGAGGATCTCATCGCGCGCGAAGACGTCGTCGTCACCATCACCGAGACCGGATATGCCAAGCGCACGAAGACCGACCTGTACCGCAGTCAGCGACGTGGCGGCAAGGGTGTGCAGGGTGCAGGCCTCAAGCAGGACGACATCGTCAAGCACTTCTTCGTGAGCTCGACCCACGACTGGATCCTGTTCTTCACCACCAAGGGTCGGGTCTACCGCGCCAAGGCGTACGAGCTTCCCGAGGCCAACCGCACCGCGCGCGGCCAGCACGTCGCCAACCTGCTGGCATTCCAGCCGGAGGAGCGGATCGCTCAGGTCATCCAGCTCAAGACGTATCAGGATGCGCCGTATCTGGTGCTCGCCACCCGTAATGGTCTGGTGAAGAAGTCCAAGCTCGAAGATTTCGACTCCAACCGCTCTGGCGGTATCGCGGCCATCAACCTCCGCGGCGAAGACGAACTCGTCGGCGCACAGCTCTGCAGCTCCGACGACGACCTGCTGCTCGTCTCGCAGAAGGGTCAGTCGATCCGGTTCCATGCCGACGACGAGACCCTGCGGCCGATGGGACGCCAGACCTCTGGCGTTCAGGGCATGCGTTTCAATGGCGACGACGAGCTGCTCTCGCTCAACGTCGTGCGTGAGGGCACCTACCTCCTGGTCGCGACGTCGGGCGGCTACGCCAAGCGCACTCCGATGGACGACTACCCGGTGCAGGGCCGCGGCGGCAAGGGAGTGCTGACCATTCAGCACGACCGCAGGCGCGGCGTACTGATCGGCGCGATCATCGTCGACGACGATTCGGAGCTCTACGCGATCACCTCGGGTGGCGGTGTCATCCGTACGGCCGCCAAGCAGGTGCGCAAGGCAGGACGTCAGACAAAGGGTGTCCGTCTGATGAACCTCGATGAGGGGACAACCCTGATCGCCATCGCACGCAACGCTGACGAGCCCGACGTCGAGGCCGCTGCCGAGTAGCCCTGCGGGTTCGGCGCGCCAGTGTCGACCCCACGGCGGTCGCTTCAGCCAGGGGGAGCGGTTCAACCGTTAGTGTGGTGTGCAACGCCGGCCCGCGTCGTTGTGGCTGGGATAGCACGCGTTATGGAGTGAGGGAACACGAGTGAGCACACCGAACGACCCGGACGACACGAAGTCGACGACCGGCCGGCCTTCGGGCCCCACCGACTCCGGTAATCCCGGAGGTCCGGCGCGGTCGTCCGGTCCGGGTCCTTCGGGTGCTCAGAACTCCGGGTCAGACGCGGTCACCCATCCCTCGATGCCGCCGAAGAACCAGGGCCCGGTCGGAGCTCCCAAGCAGGGTGGACTGGTGCCGCCGTGGCAGCGCGGTGGCGTGCCGCCGCAGGCACCCAACGGCCAGAACGGTCCGGCTTCGCAGGGAGGCCCGCAGCAGAACGGGAAAGCCGGCCCGCCACCAAATGGGGGCCTGCCGCCAAACGCACAGGGCGGCCCGCCGCCGAGTGGAAAAGGCGGCCCGCCGCTGAGTGGAAAGGGCGGCCCGCCGCCGCGCGGCATGGTGACGACCGAACCGGCCGGGGGACAGGCACCGGTCACCAAGCTCGACAGTCCCGCCCGCACGGACAGTCCGTCTCGCCCGGCTACGTCGTCGACTCCTGTGGGAGGCGGCGCGGGTGCCCGCACCGGTTTCGTCGAGTCACCTACGCGGACGATCGTGCGTGACCCGTCCGAGGACGAGCAACTGCCCGACCTCGACCAGATTCATCACACTGCAGAGGTTCGCCAGCCCGCTGAGGTGGCTACCGCGACGGCTCCGCGCCCGGCACCGGCGCAGGTCGGTCACGCGACCGCGCTGCGTGCCGCCGTGCAGATCCGCCGGATCGACCCGTGGGCCACCTTCAAGATCTCCGCCGTGCTCGCTGTCGTCGGATTCTTCATCTGGATGATCGCCGTCGCCGTGCTGTACCTGATCCTCGACGGCATGGGCGTCTGGGACCAGATCAACAGTTCGTTCGGCACGCTTGTCACCGCCGACGGGTCGTCGAGCGAAGGCGATGTCTTAGGTGCAGGCACGATCTTCGGCTATGCCGTGCTGCTCGGCGCGATCAACGCGATCCTGCTGACCGCCATCGCCACCATCGGCGCGTACATCTACAACCTGTGCGCCGACCTCGTCGGCGGCGCCGAGGTGACGCTGGGGGATCTGGACTAAGCGACCCCGCTGGTGGAGTTGGCGCCCGCTGGCGGGGCTGACCCCTGCTGGTCGAGCTTGTCGAGACCACCCTTGACCAGCCGTTTTGGTTGTAGACGACCTCGTCGGGTAACCTCAATCCTCGGTTCACGGGCCTATAGCTCAGGCGGTTAGAGCGCTTCGCTGATAACGAAGAGGTCGGAGGTTCAAGTCCTCCTAGGCCCACTGCGAGTGGTTGTTCGTCAGCCCGTTTCGCAACCCGTCGGTCGTGTTTTCGACGCCCGGCACGGGGCCTTAGCTCAGTTGGTAGAGCGCTGCCTTTGCAAGGCAGATGTCAGGAGTTCGAATCTCCTAGGCTCCACAAGCAAGACTTCGCGGCCGATCTTGGTCGCCATACCCGCCCTTGGACGCGCGCCGGCTAGTTCAAGTTCGTATGTCCCTCGGAGCCATTTCAGGTGCTTGGCGGTGTCCCGCGCAGTTTCTCGGGGAAGAGTCCCTCCCAGGCGCAGAAACTAGGGGAAATGACCTTTCCGCGGGTCCTGTACCTTTCCTCGAGTTATTCCTAGGGGAAGGGTGCGAGACACGGGGAAGAATCCCGCGGAGGCGCTGAAACTCGGAGAAGAGTCCGCCCGCCGCGCAGAAACTAGCGGAGAGAGAACCTTCCCCGAATTTTGTACATTCCCGCGACTGTCGTAGGCCACCTTGGGCCGTAGGCCGCCGGGTGGCAGCGTCGAGCGGAAACCACACAAGACCCCCGCTGCCATTCGCACCGAAGCGAACCGCAGCACGCACACTCGAGCCTCACACGCCGACCAGAACTGCGATCTCACAACGCGTGCCGTTACACCGCCACAACGCGTGTCGTTGCACCGCCGCGGCGGCGAACTGCTGCGTACTCTCTCCACATGCACATCGAGGAAGTCTTCTCCGGGGTCGCTGTGGCGTTCGAGGCGATCGGTGCGTTGACGATGGTCCTCGGCTTCATCATGTCGCTGATATTGGCCGGTCGAGCTCTCAAACGAGGTGAGGGAGGCCAAACCGCCTATTCGACGCTGCGCAACACCCTGGGTGCAGCGATCCTTCTTGGCCTCGAGGTGCTCGTGGCAGCGGACCTGATCCGCACGATCACATCCAAGCCGTCGATCGAGGATGCGCTGATCCTCGGAATCATCGTCTTGATCCGGACCGTGCTGTCGATGTCGATTCAGATCGAGATCGAGGGCGTCGTGCCGTGGAAGCGTGCGCTGCTGACCAGTGGTGCTTCCCTGGCCGGCAGAGAGATAGCGCGCGACGCGGCCGCACAGGCCGCCGCGTCGCGAACCACCAACGACTGACTACAGCCGTGCGGCCGCGTACTGCGCGGCCTGGACGTTCATGCCGTTCACGGCGTACAGCACGTGCAGCCCGTTCGGCTGACCCACCGGAGCGCCGTCGCATACGACGTCGCCCGCGATGCAGTAGGTGACGGTCTTGGGCTTGTACCGCGGTCCCACGTTCATCTCAGGTGCTCCGACGTCGCGGATCCACCGGTCCGACGGCGGAGCGAACAGAACGACGGCCTTCACATGCGGTTCCACCTCGGCCGGCATGGCCTTGGGAGCCTGCGACGCGTACTCGGCGTACCGCGCGGGAACGGCAATCCCGCTGTTTGCTGCGTATGCCGCGACCGCGCCGCCCTGCGAGTAGCCGCCGAGGACGATTCCCGTCTTCGGGCACCGAGCCGCGGTTGCCCTGATGTGATCCTGCGCATCCGTGATGCCGTCGACCACGTTGCGGACAAACGCCACACGGTTGTTGAAGTTGTTGCTTGCGGGGTAGTTGACGCCGTAGACAGCTACCGACTTGCCCGGCAGTTGCGATCTCAGCGCCTGCGCAAACGACAATCCCGTCAGCCCGACGGGCGGCGCGGTTTCAGCCGTTCCGCGAGCGAACACAACCTCGACATCCGGACACGACGCCGCAGATGCATGTGGTGCTGCGGCGAGAACACCGCCGGCAGCGACGACGAGCGAACCCGTCAGGAGCGCTATCCGACGTGCGGCACTTTTCTGAGGCGAGATGCGACGGTCACGCCCGGAACGGGAGCGTGGAAGAGAGAGCTTCGGCATGGAGATCCTTTGCGGAGTCGTGCGCCGGCGGACGTCGATCAGAGCCGACTGTGGACGAGAGTACTCACGGTATTCGTCCAACGTGGCGGCTCGGATGGGCCGGAGTGCACACCTATTGACCGATCGCTGAATCAATAGCAGCACCTGACCGAAAGACAACCGGCCAGGAGACGACCTGGTCAGAAGACGAAGATGAACAGGTACACCAGAAGTGCTACGACAGCGACGGCAACCCACGTCCACCCAAGACGGATCGCCACGGTCGCGAACGGCGCCCCGTACTGACGCCGCGAGCGGATCTCATCGCGTGCGCGGTAGCCGAGATAGATGCCGATCGGCGACGTGATGCCCAGTAGCGACAACACGAATGCCCAGATCGCCGTACGGTTCATCGTCGTTGTTGACGACGATGCCGGTGCTGCAGTCCGAGGCGGGGCCACGGGCTCCTCCTGGTCTTCTACGCGGGAACCGATGCCTTTGCGGTTCGACGGTTCATTCACGGCTGAGTATGCCTGCGTTGCTGATGCCTCGTCCGGGCCGACCGGCCGAGCGTCGCGTGAGGGAGTGCTCGCAGGGACATCGCGCTGGGGCGGAACGAACACACGTTCTCCAGCTCGTGCATATTCGCTTGTGCTGGAACGGCTTTCGGTCGTCGGCGGCGTCGTACCCGCTCGTCCGCTCGGATCACCGGCGCGTGGGGGAGGGCCGCCCGGCGCACCGATCGGACCTCTGCGTCCCGGGGGCGGTGGCACCGGCGCGCCCTGCCGCTGCGGTGGCACGGACCCCTGTCCCGACGGTCTTCCCGCCGTCTGTCCGGTTCCTGGAGCGGGCTGCGCGCCGGGCGCGGGCGGACGTTGCGGCGGGCCGCCGACCTGCCATCCCGGTCGCGGACCGGTGTTCGGCGGAAGCGGCCTACCGCCCTGTGCGGGAGCCGGGCCGTTCCCGGTCGCGGGACGGGGGGCGGCGGTCTGTTTCCGGTGAAGGTGGGATTGGCGCCACGCGGGCCGGGACCGGTGCCGGAATGATCGCCGGGAGTGCTGCGCGGGGCAGGACCACCGTCGCGACGCGCTGGATCCACGCTCCGCGGTGCAGGTCCGCTGTCACGCGGGACGTAGCCGTTATCCCGCTGCGCAGGCCCGACGCTGCGCGAACCAGGCCCGACGTCGCGAGGCGCGGGCCCGGCGCTGCGTTCGTCGGGGCGGACAGACCAGCCCGACGACGGTCCGTTTGCGCGCTCCCACGGTGCGGGAGCAGGCGATACGGAGTCCCGCGCAGGTGTGGGTCGCGACGTGGAACCCGTCGTCGGCTGCGAAGGCCTGTCGGACGCATCGTCGCTCGTGAGGGGAGCAGACCACCCCGATGCTCGGTTCACGCCCGACTCGCTGTCGGCGTCGTCGGCTCGGGTGTCGTCGGAGTTCACGGGTCCAAATTACCTGCACCGGTGTCCCGAGACCGCATGGACCGTCGACTCGGTGACCTTGCGGTCTCGCTACTCGGCGTCGGGAGCAGCGCTGATCGTGGGCGGCAGTTCGTCGATCCGAGGAACCGTTGCCGAGATCGGTGGGGGCTCCTGCCGACTCCGACGAAGTACGACGATGACGGCCGCCGCTACGGCTGATACCAGCGCGAGTCCCCCTGCGATGGCAAGCACCTGCTTCTTCTGCATGTGCACAGCGTGCCAGTTCGCTGCGGGCGGATGCCACTTCTGACACCTACCGGGGCTGAGGTGGTTGTATGGAGGGCGTGAGTATTGAAACGCAGACCGCGACCATCCACACCAACCGCGGTGACATCGTTGTCGACCTGTTCGGAAATCACGCACCCAAGACCGTTGCCAACTTCACCGGCCTCGCCGATGGCAGCAAGGAGTACAGCGAGCCCAACGCTTCCGGAGGCAACTCCGGACCGTTCTTCGACGGCTCGGTGTTCCACCGCGTCATCGAGGGCTTCATGATCCAGGGCGGCGATCCGACGGGCACCGGCCGCGGTGGCCCCGGATACCGCTTCGAGGACGAGTTCCACCCGGAGCTCTCCTTCGACCGTCCGTACCTCCTCGCGATGGCGAACGCCGGACCGGGAACCAACGGATCGCAGTTCTTCATCACCGTCGGCCCGACGCCGCACCTCAACCGTCGCCACACCATCTTCGGTGAGGTGACTGATCCCGCATCGCAGCAGGTTGTCGACGCGATCGCGACGACGTCCACCGACCGCTCCGACCGTCCGCTCGACCCGGTCGTCATCGAGAAGATCGAGATCAACTGAACACACCGCAGCAACCGGCGCGCGCGTCGCAGGTCTGCTACCGGCACCCCGACCGCCCGACCTTGCTCTCCTGCAGCAGGTGCGGGCGGTCGGCGTGTCCGGAGTGCCTCGAGCCGTCGGCCGTCGGGCAACACTGCGTCGAATGTCGCGGCGACGACGGATCGCGGCGCGCGGCGTCGAGCCTCGGAACCGCACAGATGTCGACACCGACGGTCACTCGCAACACTCCGATCGGGACTTATGCGCTGATCGCCGTCAACGTGGTGATCTTCGCGCTCTGCGTGATCGAGGCGAAGTCGTTCGACGCCGGGCTCGCGCCTCTCTTCCAGCACGGCGACCTCGTGAGAGCCGACGTCGCCAATGGCGAGTACTGGCGACTTCTCACCGCAGGTTTTCTCCACTTCACCGTGATGCACATCGCGCTGAACATGATCTCGCTCTACATCCTCGGCCGCGACCTCGAGACCGCGCTCGGTCACAGTCGCTATCTGATGGTCTACTTCATCGCGCTTTTCGGCGGCAGTGCAGCGGTGATGCTGTTCGAGGCGGGCAACGTTCGCAGTGCCGGTGCATCCGGAGCGATCTACGGCTTGATGGGCGCGATGCTCGTGATCGTGGTCAAAGCGAGAATTTCCCCGACCGGAGTCATCACGATCATCGTGATCAACCTGGTCTTCTCGGTGACGATGCCCGGGATCTCGCTTGCCGCCCACGTCGGCGGCCTGGTGTTCGGCGCCGCGGCGACGGCCGCTGTCATCTATCTCCCGGCAACGGTTCTACCCGACGAGTCGCGCACGCAGCGCAACGCTTCACGCGTGGGCTGGATAGCACTGGTCGTGCTGCTCATCGTCGCCATCGCGCTCGGCGTCATCGCCGGCAGCTCGAGGTCGGGTCTGCTCTGAGGTCGGGTCTGCTCTGAGCGGGCTGTTCTGAAGTCGAGTCTGCTCTGAGCGCGTCTCGGCGACACCGGGAGTCAACCCGTCAGCAAGTTGTCCACAGGTGAATGGTCGACGCCCCGACCCGCTGCCGCAGCACTGCTGGTCGGCGGCCTGCTTCTCGTCG
>NZ_LZMO01000229.1:0-27293 GCF_001665715.1 Gordonia sp. 852002-10350_SCH5691597 | reverse complement strand
GTCGTCACCCGTTCGCACACCGATTTCTCGCAGGTCAAGGCTATTTCGACTGCGCAGAGCCCGACCATTGCCCCACTTGCCGAGGTCGTCGGCGCCGCCGAATGCGCGCCGCTTTCCGACGGCACGACGGTGCGCTACGCCAACTTCGACTACGCGGCCAGCGCCCCGGCGCTCACCGCGGTGGCGCAGACCGTTGCCGACTCGTTGAGCACCTACGCCAGCGTGCACCGCGGCGCCGGACACCTGTCGCAGGTCACGACGCGACGCTACGAACAGTGCCGCGAGACCGTTCGACGCTTCGTCCGCGGTCGCGCCGACGACGCCGTCGTGTTCACCAGAAACACCACCGACGCGATCAACCTCGCGGCGCATGTGACGCCCGGTGACGTCGTCGTCCTCGACATCGAGCACCACGCGAACCTGCTCCCGTGGGTCGAACGCAAGGACAAGTGGACCCGCATCGTCGAAGTCGCTTCGACCATCGATGAGACTCTCGACGCCGTCGAGCGCGAACTCGCAGCCAAGCCCGCCGCGCTACTGGCGGTGACCGCGGCGTCGAACGTGACCGGCGAGGTCTTGCCGATCTCGCGACTCGCGTCGATCGCGCACCGGCACGGAGCCCGAATCCTCGTCGACGCAGCGCAACTCGTCGCTCATCGCCCGGTGTCGATCGTCAGTCACGGGATCGACTACCTCGTCTTCTCGGGACACAAGCTCTACGCGCCGTTCGGAGCGGGTGTGCTGATCGGACGCACCGACTGGCTCGACGCCGCGCAGCCGTATCTGGCAGGCGGCGGCGCCACGGCAGATGTCGACATCGAGGCGGGCTGCGCGTCGGTGTCGTGGCATGCGGGCGCCGCGCGTCACGAAGCGGGATCTCCTAATGTGCTGGGCGCCATCGCGATTGCTGCCGCGTGCGACGCGATCGCCGATCTGGGACACGAGTGGATCGGCGCACACGAGGCCTACCTGTGCGCACAACTCGACGCCGGACTCGCTGAGATCGACGGCGTCACCCCGTTGCGTGTCTTCGCCGACAACCTCGAGCGCGTCGGCATCGCAGGCTTCACCGTCGACGGCCACACCCCGCGCGAGGTCGCGGAGTACCTGAGCTCCGAACACGGCATCGGTGTGCGCGACGGAAAGTTCTGCGCGCACCCGCTTCTCGATCGACTCGGCCACCCCGACGGTGCCGTGCGCGCGAGCTTCGGGCTCGGGAGTTCGTCCGACGACGTCGACCGCCTGCTCCACGCGTTGCGCTGCCTGAACGATCGCAGCGCCGACGCCCCCGACATCCACCACCGAAAGGCACGCTCGTGACGATCCAATCGAGTTCTCCGACAGACATTCTCGCCGATCAGCTCCTCGCTGCCGACACCGGCGTCATCACCATCGGCCGCCCGGCCCTGCGGGTTGCGATTGTCGGTGACGCCGCTGCGGCGGAACTGCCCATCGTCGTACGACGTTCGACGCTGCGCGACGCTCAGCGCACCCGCTCGCTACTGCGGGCAGGCACACGTGACACCGCGAATTTCTCGGTAGCACTGGCTGTCGAGGTTGCGATCGCACCGCATCCGGGGTCGGCGCGCGCGTCGGTCGCCTCGGTGCCGGTTGCAGGCGATTCCGCAGAAACCGTGCGTTACGTCGGCACGCCACACGGCCTGGCCACACTGATCCGCGACATCTACGCGGCCGAGGTCGCCGACGCCGTGCTCATCGTGCCGATCGATGGCTCGGCCACCGAGCACCGCGTGCGCGCAGAGGTGCTGCCGCAGTTCGAGTCTCGTCGGGCTGCGTGATCTCGACAAGCTCGATCAGCGGGTTGGGCTCGGTCAGCGGGTTGGGCTCGATCAGCGGGTTGGGCTCGGTCGGCGTGATCTCGACAAGCTCGGTCGGCGGGTTGGGCTCGGTCGGCGGGTTGGGATCGACCAGCGGGTAGGACTCGATCAGCGGGTAAGACCCTCGATCAGCGGGGCACGACTCAGCTGGCGGCGTAGGCGTAGGCGCGGGCGAGGTCGAGGCGCTGCCACGACTGCGCGCCGGGGCGTTGATCGTCGAGCGGGTATCCGGCAGGGTAGGCGGTGCGTCGAAGTAGATCGGTGGCCTGCGTGCGGGTGAGTCGGGGATGTGCGCGCAGCACCAGGTCGACGGCTGTGGGCGGTACGACAAACGCTGCACTCGGCGAGCCGATGCGTGAGAGTCCGTAGGACATGCGCGCGTCGTAGTCGGCCAGTGCGCCGGGTGTGCTGCGATACGGAGTATCGCGCGCAATGCACGTCGAAAGTGCTGCGCCGCAACGCCATTCGAGTTCGGCGCGGAGTTCTTGGCCTGCCGCCACGATCAACGGGCGGAAGCGCGGGTCGGCGTACCTGTCGGCGACGGCTGCGTCGGCAACCATACGTCCCGCGATCACGTCGAGCGGGTAGTGCACGCCGAGTACGACGCGGTGATAGCCGGCCTCGCTACCACGCGCGAGGAGTTGCGGAGCGAACTCCGGCACCATGAGGGCGAGTAGTCCTGTGCGGATCATCGCCGACGCGGTGTGTCCGGACGGGTACGACGAGCCGCTCGAGAGTACGTCCTCGTCGGTCTTGCCCGGCAGGTTGTAGACCTTGATCCGATTCGGCGCCACCTTATATGGCCTGGGGTTATCGGAGATCTCCTTCTCGACGAGCGTCGACGACGCGATGCCCTGTCCGCGTGCGGCAAGCGTGTCGACGAGGGCGGTCACCTTCGGAAGTCGCTTCTCCGCCAACGCTTGGCGCACATCGGCGCCGAGCTCGGACCCGAACGCATCGGTCATGGCGTGCAATTGCTTCTGCGACAATCCGTCAATCGCGTAGGCATCGTCGAGTGCGCGCTTGCGCAACGCCGGATCATTCTGTGCCGCATTGTTGATCGCGACCGACTTCTCCAGGTTCTCCGAAATGGTGGCCGGGTGGTTCTTGCGAATGTCGGTGAAGCTCGAGATCACCGGCCAGTAGATGAGATCACTTCCGTGGGCATCCGACTGGTAGATGGTGGCCAACGCTCCGATCGGGAATGCGGTGGGTGTCGGTTTCGACGGCGCGGCCTGAGCGGTGGCTGGGGCACCAAACACTGCGCACATCACCGCCGTCGTCGCGACGAGTCCGTTGGCGAGCGGTCGTAAGAGTCTCATGTCGTGGTTCCTGTCGATAGGCGGGCGGGTCGGGTTCGGAGCGAAACTGGTTATGTGCGGATCAGTTTCGGGTTGCCCGCCCGGGTCGACCAGCCGAATGCTCGTCGGGTCGTCGAACGCGGGTCACGTACGTCCTCGACGTAGAACCACTCCATTGTGGCCCGCGTGGGCGTCACGGTCATCACCCCGAATCCGTGTGTCGTCAGTTCGACATCCTTGATCCACGGGTTGGCCAGCTTGATGGCCTCCTGACCGGCAGACAGCACCGCTACGGTCGGGGCATCAAGTGCGCGGCTGACCGCGATGGTGTCGTGAGGACTCGCGGCGGTGATGCTCGGGACAGTGAACTCGCACGCCACAGCGTGCCCTGTGCGGTCCTTTCCATAGTGAGAGACGTTGAGCGGCAACTCGCTTGCCCACGAGCTGTGGATGTCTCCCGCGACCAGCACCACGTTCCGCTTGCCCGCCTTGTCGATTGCGGACAACAGTTGTCGACGCTGCGCCGCGTAGCCGTCCCACTGATCGTTGTTGACCGGGAAGCCGTCTCGGGGGACTCCGACCGTGTCGTGTAGCCACTCGGCGAGTCTCGGATCGGTCGACGCGGGAATTGTCAGCGGCACCATCATCACCTCGCTACCGATCACCTGCCAGCGGGTCGACGACGTCGTGATCGAGGTCTCCAACCAGGTGTATTGCTGTGCACCAGTGATCGACTGCGTCGGATCATCAACGCGCGCAGTAGATTGCTTGTCGCGATACGAGCGGAGATCGGGAATGATGAGCTCGGTCAGCGTGCCGAATCGTAGGCGTCGATACAGGTGCTCGCCGTTGTCGAGCGAGTTCGGGCGTACCGGCATCCATTCGAAGTAGGCCTGCGCCGCAGCGCGTTTGCGAGCGGTCCAATTGCCTTGTGTTCGTGGGTCGTGATTCTCCGCGCCGTCGCGGTAGGAGTTGTCGGCAGATTCGTGGTCGTCCCATATGCAGACAAACGGATGCGCGGCGTGGGCGTGGGCAAGGTCCGGGTCCTGGTGGTACTTTCCCTGCCGGATTCGGTAGTCGCTCAGGCTCACCGTCGCGTGTCTCGGTTCGACCTTACGGACGATTTCTCCGAATGCGCCTGTGTAACCGCCAGATTCGTACTCGTAGGTGTAGTCGCCGAGGTGAAGGATGAAGTCGATGTCGGTGCGCTTAGCCATGGCCCGGTACGAAATGAAGTGTCCTGCTTCGTAATTACAGCACGAGCAGACTCCGAACCGCAGACGGTCGATGTCCGCAGAGGTCGCAGGCGCTGTCTTCGTGCGGCCCACCGGCGACACAGTGCCCGCTGCGGGACCATCGAGCACGGTGAAGCGGTAGAAGTATCGGGTCGCGGGAGCAAGTCCCGCGGCGTCGACCTTGACCGTGTGGTCGCGCTGCGTCGTCGTCGTCACGCTTCCTGACGCAACAACATTGCCGAATGCGTTGTCGTGCGCGACTTCCCATCGCAGCGCGGTCGGGCCGCCGAGTCCGGAGCCGGGCGTCGCACGGGGGTGGGGTGTGACGCGGGTCCACAGGATCACGCGGTCGGGGAGCGGATCGCCCGAAGCGACCGAATGCGCAAAGACACCGGAACCCCCCGGAGCGGCCGCTGCCGGCGAAATCGCAGCCGACGCGACGGCGGCAGTCCCCGCAGCGACCGTTGCCGACTTCAGGAACGTCCTGCGCGACACGTGTGAAGACTCCGACAAGTGCGAAGGCAGAGGTGAACTGACCGGTTTGGGAAGTCTGTGCGCCACGAGGAGTCAGTCAAAACCTGAGATGTGACCGGATCGGGTATCTCAGGTGAACGGCGGGTGTCGACGCTCAGGCCTCGCCGCGCTCCCACTGCTCGATCAGGCCCGCTTGCGATTCCTCGGTGAGCAATCCGTAGAGCTTGAACCGTGCCATGCCGCCGTCGGGGAAGATGTCCATGCGCGCTTCGGTCATCGGCCGGTCGAGATCGATGACGAAGCGGTGGCGGGTGTCGGGCTGGAGTTCGGTGCGCGGCAACACGTCGAACCATTCGCCGTCCTCGCCGTCTCTACCGCGAACCGTCGCTGCTCCTGGCGCATTGCCGATGAAGTAGCTGGTGTCGAGTTCGACGAGACTCACCCTTCCCTGTCCGGCGAGGCGCACCTGCACCCAGTCGTTACCGGAGTCGCGACGGCGGCTGGTCTCCCAACCCTCGCCCATGTGCCGTGCGCGACCGGGCATCAGCAGGTTGTTCGGTGAGCTGTAGAACATGTTCGAGCATGCCGTGATCAGTCCGCCGTTCTCGAGGGCGGCGAGATCGAAGTGGCCGTAGCGGAAGAAGTGCGGGTTCGGCACACCTCGGCCGTGGACACGGAAACGTGCGACACCGCCATCGGGATGCATGGTCAGCCGGACGTGTGTGAACCGGTCTTTCGCGTCGACCTTGAACGGATTGCGCGTGTCGCCGTCGACCTGGGTCTTCTCGACGATCGTCGTCCACTCGGCGTCGTCGACGAGCTGTTGCGCCGACACGACGCCTTCGACTGCGGTCGCTTCCACCGAGATCTCGGGCGGATAGTTGCCCTTGAACCACGACGTGTCGACGACGACGCCGTAGATCACTCCGGGCGCGCCGAGGCGAATGATCGCCTGGTCGACGCCGTCGCGGCGTCGGCGTCGTGTCTCCCAGCCGTCGTAGACCTGGCCCTTGTGTCCGAAGGTCGCGGGGCGGTACTCGGCCGGGCCGGTCTTGATCAGGTTCTGGACCTCCGCGAACAGATCGTCGTTGGTCCACACGACCGCGCCGCCGAGATCGCGCAATGCGAGGTCGGGCATCGAGGTGAAGTGGGGGCGGCTACCTGACGGTGGTGGAGGCTGAGGAGTCACGAATGTCGATGGTAGTGGGCTGTTTGCGTACCGCAGAACTCGAGCGCATACTTGCGCTCGACATTTGCTTGCAACATGCAACTACCTGCAGTAGGCAACATCTGTCGGCTTTGTCCGTTAAGTAGCAAAAGGCGGTGACCGTGCTCGAACCGGAGTCCATTGACCAGCTCTTCGATTCACTCAGCCGGTACCTGCGTGTTCGCGACCGCGCGGTCCACACGACGTTCCGCACAAAGGACGGGGAGTTCGAGACCGCAGCGTTTCGTGGGTTGTTCCATCTCGACCGCGCGCCCATGCGGTCAAGTGAACTCGCCGCAGCGCTCAACGCCGATCCGTCGACAGTGTCGCGCCACGTCGCGCAACTCGTCGACCTCGCCCTCGTGCGTCGCGAAGCCGACCCGGACGACGGACGCGCGACGCTCCTCGTGATCACTGACGCGGGACGTCGACGTGTCGAGGGCATGCGTGCGATGCGTCGTGAAGCATTCGAGTCCGCGATGACGGACTGGACCCAAGACGAACTGTCGACGCTGGTGGTGCTGTTCGACCGCTTCGTCGACGCCGCGGAGCAACTCATCGTGCCCGCAGGCGAACATTCCGGGAAAGGAACGAGATGACAGACAAGACGCAGGTGTCCACAGCGTCGGACGACGTTGCGGGCGCCGGTCTGACCCACCGGCAAATCCTCACGATCCTGGCAGGCTTGATGCTGGGAATGTTCCTCGCTGCGCTCGACCAGACCATCGTGTCGACCGCGATCCGCACCATCGCCGACGACCTGCACGGCTACGACATGCAGGCGTGGGTGACCACCGCCTACCTCGTGACGTCGACCATCGTCACGCCGCTCTACGGCAAGCTCTCCGACCTCTACGGTCGCAAACCCTTTTTCCTGCTTGCTATTTCGATCTTCATCGTCGGATCGCTGCTGTGCTCGCTCGCGACGTCGATGTACGAGCTCGCGGCGTTCCGCGCCCTGCAGGGGCTCGGCGCCGGCGGTCTGTTCACCCTGGCGCTGACTACGATCGGCGACATCGTCCCACCGCGTGAGCGCGCGAAGTACCAGGGCTACTTCCTCGCGGTGTTCGGCACGTCGAGTGTGCTCGGTCCGGTACTCGGTGGCTTCTTCGCCGGTCAGTCGACGATTCTCTGGGTGTCGGGGTGGCGCTGGGTCTTTCTGGTGAATGTGCCGATCGGGATCATCGCGCTGATCGTCGTCGCGAAGGTGCTGAACTACGACCAACAAAAGGGTCGGGGTGGCCGTACCGACTATTGGGGTGCGTTCGCGCTCGCCGTCGGTATCGCGCCGTTGCTGATCGTGGCCGAGCAGGGCCGCGAATGGGGCTGGTTCTCGGGCTGGGCATGGCTTTGTTACGGCGTCGGAGCCTTCGGGATCGCACTGTTCGTCTGGATCGAACACAAGATGGGCGACGACGCGCTGATCCCCTTGCGCGTCTTCAAGAATCGGGTGTTCGCGCAGGGCATCGTGATCTCGATGGTCGTCGGTGCGGTGATGTTCGGCGGGATCTCGATGCTGCCCCAGTACTTCCAGGTGCTGCGCGGCTCGAGCCCAATGGTCGCGGGCCTGCAGATGCTGCCGATGGTCCTCGGTTTGATGATGGGCTCGATCGCGTCGGGTCAGATGATCTCGCGCACAGGCAGATACAAGGTGTTCACGATCGTGGGCGCGGTGCTCATCACCGTTGCCACGTTCCTGCTGCACCTGGTGAGTACGTCGACGCCGGTGTGGATCGTGATGCTCATGGCGTTCCTGCTCGGCTTCGGACTCGGCAACCTGATGCAGCCGATCACGCTTGCGATGCAGAACATCCTGCCGCCCAAGGACATGGGTCTCTCGACCGGCACCGCTACCTTCTTCCGCCAGATCGGCGCGACTCTCGGTGTGGCCGTGTTCTTCTCACTGCTGTTCAGCATGATGGGACCCAACATCTCCGACGAGATGGTCGCTGCGGCGCAGACTCCCGAGTACCGCGCCGCGGTCGTGCGGGCCGCGGGCAGTGATGATCCGCAGGTCAGCGAGTTCGCCAAGGGTCTGATCGCGGCGTCGCAGAATCCCGGGGGAGCGTCGGGGTCGTCGGACGCGGTGATGAGCGATACGTCGATCATCGAGGAGTTGCCCGCCGAACTCGGTGATCCGATCAAGGAGGGCTTTGCGAACTCGATGGACACGGTGTTCCTGACGGTGTCGATCGTCTCGCTGCTGGCGATCATCGGCACGGTGACGTGGAAGGAGCTCCCACTTCGCCGCGGGAAGCCGGCCGCCGAGCCTGCCGCTGCCGAGTAGGGCGGACGGGTAGGACCAAAAAAGTCCACCTCATCTGTGTCGGTTCACCTTCGGCAGTGCCGAAGGTGACGCGCAACAGATGAGGTGGACTTTTCAGTGTGTGGCGCAGGGCGTCGAATCAGTGCCCCGGGAAGCGCTTGACGGCGGCCTGGGCCACCTTCTCCGCCTCGTCCTTGCCGACCCAACCGCCCGGCGTGACCGACTTGCCGGGCTCGAGATCTTTGTAGTGCTCGAAGAAGTGCGAGATCGCGTTCAGCTCGAACTCCGACACGTCGCCGACGTCCTGGATGTGATCCCAGCGCACGTCCTTGGCGGGCACGCACAGCAGCTTGTCGTCGCCACCTGCCTCGTCGGTCATCGTGTACATCGCGACGACGCGTGCCTTGACCACTACGCCCGGGTACACCGATTCGGGCAGCAGGACCAGCGCGTCGAGCGGGTCGCCGTCTTCGCCGAGTGTGTTGTCGATGTAGCCGTAGTCGGCGGGGTAGCCGAATGCGGTGTAGAGATAGCGGTCGAGGAAGACCTTTCCGCTCTCGTGGTCGACCTCGTACTTGTTGCGACTTCCCTTGGGGATCTCGATGGTCACATCGAATTCCACGGTTCCTCCTTGATCGTGGCGCCTCGGGCGGGATCGGTGCGCCGTCGGCGGGTGTCGACAGCCGCGGTCCGGCTGTGCGAATCGCCTCAACGATACTGTGGGGCGTCGGAAGAGATGGGTCGAGACCGGAGGTCGAGTGGGCGCGAGGAATCAGGACGGTCGGTTGGGCGGTCGACGTCGCGCGGTTGTGTGGACCCTGGTGTCGGTGGTCGTGCTGGCGTTGATCGCCTCGAGTGTGCTGTTCGTGGCGTTGCGCATGAACTCCTCCGACGACCTGCCCGCAGGTGTGCCGCCACGGCCGGAACCGATCGCCGCGACACCTGCGATCAACGCTGTGTCGGCGACGGCCCCACAGCCGACGGCAGACGGCGTCACCAAGCAGATCGCCGCAGCGGCCCGCGCACCCCAGCTCGGTGAGTTCACCGGCCAGGTCAGCGACTCGCTGACCGGCGCGATCCTGTGGTCGAAGAGTCCAAGCACCCCACGAGTGCCCGCATCGAACACCAAGATCCTGACCGCGGCTGCCGCGCTGATCGGACTGCCGCACGATGCGCGCCTGACGACGACTGTCGTGGTGGGTACCGACGGCCAGGTGATCATCAAGGGGGCGGGCGATCCGACGCTGTCGGCCCAGTCGAAGCGGTCGCAGACGTTCTACACCGATCCGGGTCGGATCAGCGATCTTGCCGAGCAGGTCCGTAAGTCGGGGGTCTCGGTCACCTCCGTGGCCGTCGACACCAGCGCGTACACCGGTCCGACAATGGACAGCAGCTGGAGCCGCGACGACATCAAGGGCGGCGACATCGCTCCGATCGAGGCGCTGATGACCGACGGCGCGCGCACGGACCGGCTCAACGAATACTCGCCGCGCGTCGACAACCCGGCGATCACCGCCGGAGAACAACTCGCTGAGGCGCTCGACGTCGACGCCCCGGTCACGAATGTCGCCGCTCCCGCAGGTGCACGGACCATCGCGACCGTCCGCTCGGCACCGCTGGTCACCAGGGTCAACGACATGCTCCGCTACTCCGACAACGTGCTCGCCGAATCGCTCGGCGTCGAACTGTCCGTCGCACGCGGCGGGCCTGCAACGCTTGCGGGCGGTACGTCGGCGGTCAAGCAGACGCTCGCCGACAACAAGTTCGACGTCTCGAACGTGACGCTGCGCGATACGTCGGGGCTGTCGTACCGCAACCTGGTACCCGCCGCGCTCCTCGACAAGCTGATGGCAGCGGCGAGCGGACCCACCGGCAGCGATCAGCCGATCGACTCCAAGATCCGCCCGATGCTCGACGGACTGCCGGTTGCCGGCGGCACCGGAACACTCGCCGACCGGTTCACCGTCGGCGAGAACCCCGGCGCCGGTTGGGTGCGTGCGAAGACCGGAACATTGACCGGCGTCAGTTCGTTGACCGGCATAGTTCAGACGGTCGACGGTCGGGTGTTGTCGTTCGCGTTGATCTCGGGAGGCACCTCTCCCGCGGACGCGCGGCCGGCCCTCGACAACGTCGCGGGCAAGTTGAGGGAGTGCGGGTGCCGATGACCGAGCCGACCGACGACGTGGGAAGTGGTCTCGACAAGCTCGACCAGCGGGCAGAACTCGACCAGCGGGCAGAACTCGATCAGCGGGGTGAAGCCGACAAGAGGGATGAGCGCGGCGAGTCGATCGGGTCGCGCATCGACTGGTCGCTTGCCGCGACGGTCGGCAAACGGCTGGTGCGCCCTGGACCGAAGGTGACCGAGTACACGCTCGACGCCGCGCAGGCCGAACTGGCCGACGCCGCGGTGCGGGCCGAGGGGCCGGTGCGCGAGGTCACCGGACTCGCCGACGGGCTGCGCGTACCGAGTGCGCTCGTGGTCGATCGGCGCGGTTGGGTCGACGCCGCGTCGCAGTCGATGCGATCGATGCTCGACGGTGACGGCGATGAGTCCGGTGGCGGATTGTCGGGGAAGGTCGGCGGCCTGCAGGCGGGTGGTCTGCTCGCGTTTCTCGCCGGCGCCATCCTCGGGCAGTACGACCCGTTCACGCCGAGTGGCTCGGATTCGAGCGGGCCTCAGAATCCCGGCGTGCTCATGCTGGTGACGCCGAACATCATTGCGGTGGAGCGCAGTCTGCGCGTCGTGCCGTCGGATTTCCGTCTGTGGGTGTGTCTGCATGAGGTCACCCACCGCGTGCAGTTCTCCGCCAACCCCTGGCTGCGTCAGTACATGCTCGACAACATCGCAGTGCTGACCTCCGATGCGGGTGAATCGGTGACAGACGTTGTCGCACGGATCAATTCGGCTGTACGAGGTCGCGCCAAGCGGGAGAAGGGCGTCATCGGTGTGATGCAGATGCTGCAGACGCCCGAGCAATATGAGGCGTTCACGCGCATGATGATGCTCGGCACCCTCCTCGAGGGACATGCCGACCACGTGATGGATGCCGTTGGCCCAGCACAGGTTCCGACCGTCGAGCAGATCCGCGCATCGTTCGACAAACGGCGCACCGCACCGCGAAATCCCGTGCAGCGCATCATCAGAGCGTTGATCGGTATGGATGCCAAACTGGCGCAATACATTCGGGGTAAGGCCTTCGTCGACGAGGTCGTCGGGACCGTCGGCATGGAGCGCTTCAACACCATCTGGACCAACGCGGAGACGCTGCCCCGACCGGACGAGATCGACGAGCCGTCGCGATGGATTGCACGCGTGCTGTGACCCGTGCGGTCGCAGATTTCGCGACCGCTCATCTGCCCGGACACACCGAGGTGTGCGTCGGGCTGTCCGGCGGGCCGGACTCGTTGGCGCTCACCGCCGGAGCGCTCCGCGCGGGGCTGACGGTTCGCGCGCTCATCGTCGACCATGCTCTACAGCCCGGCTCGGATGCGGTTGCGGCCAATGCGGCGCGGACTGCAACGGGACTCGGTGCGTCTGCGGAGATCCTGCGGGTGAGCGTCGGCACAGCCGGTGGCATGGAGGCCGCTGCGCGTGATGCTCGGTACGCGGCACTCGATGCCGCTCGCGACGGGATGCCCGTGCTGCTGGCCCACACCATGGACGACCAGGCCGAGACGGTATTGCTTGGCCTCGGGAGGGGTTCGGGCGCGCGATCGCTCGCGGGTATGCGTGCGTGGCGTGAGCCGTGGGGTCGGCCGCTGCTGGGTGTTCGTCGTTCGCAGACCGTCGGCTCGTGCACCGAGCTGGCGCTGCCCGCGCACGCCGACCCCCACAACCGCGACCCTCGATTCACTCGCGTGCGGTTGCGCGGCGAGGTGATCCCATTGCTCGACGACGTCCTGCACGGCGGGGTCGTCGAGGCCCTGGCACGCACCGCCACCTCGCTGCAGGCCGATGTCGATGCTCTCGACGACGTTGCGGACGAGATCTACTCGACGTCGTCGCGGGTCGGCGAGCACGCCGAACTTGACGTCGCTTCAGTCGCCGATCTTCCCGACGCGGTACGGACGAGGGTCGTGCGGCGCTGGCTGCGGGAGGTCGGTGCGACAGAACCCACGACGCGGGTGATCGAGGCCGTCGACGAGTTGCTCCGGCGCGTTCGCCCGGGCCAGGTGGCGATCGGCGGAACGCCAGATCATCGGCTGGCAGTCGAACGGACAGCCGATGGGATGAGGGTGACACGTCTTCCGCGATGACCCACTCAATAGTGGGTGGGTCATCGCGGAAGGATCGCACCAGTTGATCTAGACGGGTGAGTTGATCGTCTGGAAGTACTGGATTGCGGAGACGATCAGCGTCCCACCTCCGCCGAGGATGATTCCGACGATCGACCCGAGCGTCGCACCGATCTCGATGCCGGGGAAGAAGCACCCGATTATCGCGCCAATGGCTCCCACCACGCATCCGATCGTGCCTCCGATAATTGCGCCGACGATGAGTCCGACCAGAGAGGAAATGGTCATTCCGGCCGACAACTGACCGTTGAAGCGCATCAGCGCCTCGTCGTCGCGTTGTTGCTTCGTCTGCTTCTGTGGTGTCTTGGCGGCGACGGCGCGGTCCGCGTTCACCTGTACCGGATCGACGAGATGTGCACGCAGTTTGTCTTTGGACGGGACCAATGTCGCGGATGTCGGGGTCACTTGCGCGTCAATGGGGTATTCGAGATATTCGTCCCGATACCACAAAGCCATGCGGAAAAGGGCCTTACCTGCGCCATTCTTGATGACCAGGTCAGACCCCTCGCGGGCGATCGTTCCGTCTGCCACGGACAGGCTCATCGACGTCGGCCCGCCGGAAAGTCGGTAGTGCACCGATTCTGACGACGGTGCAGCGTGGGCGGTCGCCTGCAGCAGGGGGATCGCGAGCACTGCGGCGGCGAAGATTGCAATCGCACGTATCAAATACTTTGTCGGCGCGTATATTTCGCTAAGCGAAGGTGCTAGTCGAGATGGTGGCAGGGGGTGGTTTCGCCGCTGTTGGTTCATTGTCGTCCTCGTCCTTGAATCGACGTTGAGTCTGCTTGTCATCGGCGATTACGCCGTCCTGTGATTCCCAGAAATGTCGAGCTTCATGTTGTGTGATACCGATCACTGTGAGGCTCAAGAATAGATGGTGACTTCTTTTCTGGAAGTGCGGGCTGAACACGAACCGTGGGTGACGCATGTTTCGATCCGTTATTCTCTTGTGACTGATTTGTCCTGTTATCAGACGACATTTTTCGTGGGCGGCAATGGTGTCCAGACACCGCTGACCGCACCGCGGGCTTCGCCCGGTTCGGTGGACGTGTCAAGCTGGTATCCGTGCATTCCGAGATCGAGATCGAGCACCACTACGGCGACGACATCGAAGCAGTCCTCATTACGGAGGAACAGATCAAGGCGCGGACCGCGGAGCTGGCCCAGTCGGTGGCGCAGCGATACACGGACCTGCAGGACGATCTGGTCCTGATCGGCGTCCTCAAGGGCGCGATCATGTTCATGACCGATTTCGCCCGCGCGCTGCCGATCCCGTCGCAGATGGAGTTCATGGCTGTGTCGAGCTACGGGTCGGCGACGTCGTCGTCGGGCGTGGTGCGCATCCTCAAGGACCTCGACCGCGACATCGCGGGCCGTGACGTACTGATCGTCGAAGACATCATCGACTCAGGTCTGACGCTGTCGTGGCTGATGAAGAACCTCGCCACCCGCCAGCCGCGGTCGCTGGCGGTGTGCACCCTGCTGCGCAAGCCGGAGGCCGTCCGTTCGCCCGTCGACGTCGCCGATGTCGGCTTCGACATCCCGAACGAGTTCGTCGTCGGCTATGGCCTCGACTATGCCGAGCGCTACCGCGACCTCCCCTTCATCGGTCGCCTGCGCGCCTCGGTCTACGAGAGCTAGCTACCCAGAGGACTCTGTTTGCGCGCGCCGCGATGCAGGAGGAGGCGGCGAGGAGCGTAGCGACGAGGCCGGTGACGACGAAGAGTGGCGCTGAGGGTGCAAACAGCGCGTGGGCGGAGCCCGCGAAGAGGGCTCTGTTTGCGCGCGCCGCGATGCAGGAGGAGGCGGCGAGGAGCGTAGCGACGAGGCCGGTGACGACGAAGAGTGGCGCTGAGGGTGCAAACAGCGCGTGGGCGGAGCCCGCGAAGAGGGCTCTGTTTGCGCGCGCCGCGATGCAGGAGGAGGCGGCGAGGAGCGTAGCGACGAGGCCGGTGACGACGAAGAGTGGCGCTGAGGGTGCAAACAGCGCGTGGGCGGAGCCCGCGCAGAAAACACAGCAAACAGCGCGTGGGCAGAGTCCGTGCAGACAAACAGGGAACGGTTTCACCTGCGTGATCGTTGACCGGTAGCCTCAATGTGTACGACCGAACCCTTGGGTGGCGTTCACATCGTTCACAAACCGATGGGAAGGACAGTGGTAACGGCGCCGGGCGGCCCAACACGTGGCCTGGACCTCCACCAATGCGCATGAACCGAAAGACAGTCTTCCGTAACCTCGCGATACTCGCGGTGCTTGTGCTCGCCCTGTGGGGCTGGAGCGCGATGCGCGATGGCGATCGCGGCTACACCGGGGTTGACACCTCTGTCGCGTTGACACAGCTCAACACCAAGAACACCAAGTTCATCCAGATCGATGATCGCGAACAGCAGTTGCGGATCGAGACCAAGGATGCGATCAAGGTCGACGGCAAGGATGTCACGAAGATCTCGACCAAGTATCCGGCTTCGGCGGGTGAGCAGGTCTTCGACTCGGTCAAGTCGACCGGGGCCGGCTACCAGACCAACGTGACGCAGCAGTCGGTGTTCTGGCAGATCATGATCTTCCTGCTCCCGATGCTGCTGCTGTTCGGGCTCTTCTTCTTCGTCATGAACCGCATGCAGGGTGGTGGTAAGGGCGGCGTGATGGGCTTCGGCAAGTCCAAGGCCAAGCAGTTGTCCAAGGACATGCCCAAGACCACCTTCGCCGATGTCGCGGGTGCCGACGAGGCCGTCGAAGAGTTGTACGAGATCAAGGACTTCCTGCAGAACCCGGCGCGCTACCAGGCGCTCGGCGCCAAGATTCCTCGCGGCGTGCTGCTCTACGGTCCGCCCGGCACCGGTAAGACCCTGCTTGCGCGGGCAGTCGCAGGCGAGGCGGGCGTGCCGTTCTTCACCATTTCCGGTTCCGACTTCGTCGAGATGTTCGTCGGTGTCGGTGCGTCGCGTGTGCGCGATCTGTTCGAGCAGGCCAAGAACAACAGCCCGTGCATCATCTTCGTCGACGAGATCGACGCCGTCGGCCGTCAGCGTGGTGCCGGTCTCGGCGGTGGTCACGACGAGCGCGAGCAGACGTTGAATCAGTTGCTCGTGGAGATGGACGGGTTCGGCGACCGCTCGGGCGTGATCCTGATCGCAGCGACCAACCGTCCCGACATCCTCGACCCTGCACTGCTGCGTCCGGGACGTTTCGACCGGCAGATCCCCGTCGGCAATCCCGACATCGCGGGTCGTCGGGCCATCCTCAAGGTGCATGCCAAGGGCAAGCCCATCGCTGAGGACGCCGACCTCGACGGCTTGGCCAAGCGCACGCCAGGAATGTCGGGCGCCGACCTCGCCAACGTCGTCAACGAGGCCGCGCTGCTCGCCGCGCGCGAGAACAAGACGGTCATCACGGCGGAAATGCTCGAGGAGGCGGTCGACCGCGTCATCGGCGGACCGCGGCGCAAGAGCCGGATCATCAGCGAACACGAGAAGAAGGTTGTCGCGTACCACGAGAGCGGTCACACGCTCGCCGCGTGGGCGATGCCCGATCTCGACCCGATCTACAAGGTGACGATCCTCGCGCGTGGACGAACGGGCGGTCACGCGCTCGCCGTGCCCGAGCAGGACAAAGACCTGATGACGCGCTCGGAGATGATCGCTCGTCTGGTGATGGCCATGGGCGGTCGCGCATCGGAGGAGTTGGTCTTCCATGAGCCGACGACAGGCGCGTCCTCGGACATCGACCAGGCGACCAAGATCGCACGTGCGATGGTCACCGAATACGGCATGAGCGCCAAGCTCGGCGCTGTGCGCTACGGGCAGGAGCAGGGCGATCCGTTCCTCGGCCGCAGCATGGGCGCGCAGAGTGACTACTCCGCCGAGGTCGCGAGCGAGATCGACGACGAGGTGCGCCGACTGATCGAAGCCGCGCACACCGAGGCGTGGGCGATCCTGTCCGAGTACCGCGACACCCTCGACGTGCTCGCCAGCGAACTCCTCGAGAAGGAGACGCTGACCCGCAAGGATCTCGAGAGCATCCTTTCCGACGTCGAGAAGCGTCCGCGGATCACGACGTTCAACGAGTTCGGCGAGCGCACCCCCAGCGACAAGCCCCCGGTGAAGACCCCCGGCGAGATGGCGATCGAACGTGGCGAGCCGTGGCCTCCGCCTCCGCCGGAGCCGGTGCGCGAACCCGTCGGTGCCGGCAGTGCACCGGGCTCTCCGTCCGGTTACCCCGGTGGGCAGCAGCCCTACTACGGAACTCCTCATCCGGGTCAAGGTCCGGGTTCCTATCCAGGTCAGAGCTACGGACAGCCCTACCCGCAGCAGCCCTACCCGCAGGGTCCGCAGAGTGGCGGCGGAACGCGACCCGACTACGGCGCCCCGCGTGACTGGTCGGCGCCGGGTTGGCCGCCCCAGTCGCAGGGAGATCCGCAGACGCACGGGTATCCGCAGACGCCGGGGTATCCGCAGACGCAGGGGTATCCGCAGAACGGAAACCCGAACGGCGCCAACGGAAATCAGCCCAACGGGTATGGCTATGGCAACGGCTCGTACGGCGGTCACAACGGTGCGGGCCACAACGGTGGGCAGCATCGTGACGACTCCGGCGACAGCGGTTCACACGGGGACAATCGTTCACACGGAGATGGAGCCTGAGGGTCGGATCGATGACAATCAGCGAGGGTCACGACATCGCGACTCACGACGGCGCGTCGCGCGAACTATCGACCGGTGACGGGCGCTTCTTCGATCAGGAGCGCGCTGAAGCGGCTGTCCGGGAGTTGCTGATCGCAGTCGGTGAAGACCCCGACCGCGAGGGTTTGCGACGCACGCCGACGCGCGTGGCCAATGCGTACCGCGAGATGTTCGCGGGGCTCTACACCGACCCGTCGGATGTACTCGCCACCATCTTCGACGAGGACCACGACGAGTTGGTGCTGGTCAAAGACATTCCGATGTATTCGACGTGCGAGCACCACCTCGTGTCGTTCCACGGTGTCGCCCATGTCGGCTACATTCCCGGCCCATCGGGCCAGGTGACCGGACTGTCGAAGTTGGCGCGAGTCGTCGACCTCTACGCCAAGCGTCCGCAGGTGCAGGAGCGATTGACCAGCCAGATCGCCGATGCGCTGGTGGACCGGCTCAATCCGCGTGGCGTGATCGTGGTGATCGAAGCCGAACACCTGTGCATGGCGATGCGCGGCATCCGCAAGCCGGGCGCTCGCACGACGACGTCCGCGGTGCGCGGCATCTTCAAGACCAGCGCCGTTTCGCGCGGCGAGGCACTCGACCTCATCACCCGGTGACCGCTCACCCGGTCGCCGTCGACACGGCCGATGACGCGCGCACAAAAGTGATGGGCGTCGTCAATGTCACCGCCGACTCCTTCTCCGACGGTGGTCGCTACCTCGACGCCGAGCGCGCCGTCGAACACGGTTTTCGTCTGCTCGCCGACGGCGCCGACATCATCGACGTCGGAGGCGAATCGACCCGTCCGGGTGCGGTACGCGTCGACGAGTCCGTCGAGATCAAGCGCGTGGTTCCGGTAATCGCCGCACTCGCTGCCGAGGGTGCACAGGTCTCGGTCGACACGATGCGCGCAGGCGTGGCGTCGGCCGCCATCGAGGCCGGGGCGACGATCGTCAACGACGTGTCGGGGGGTCGTGCCGATCCGGGCATGGCAGCGCTTCTCGCCGACGCCGGACTGCCCTGGATTCTGATGCACTGGCGTCCAGCGGCAGCCGAATCGGATGCCGGTCGACGATTCACGCACCGAGTCGACGACACGGGCGGGTACCGCGACGTGGTCGCCGAGGTCAGTCGTGAGCTCCTCGGCCAGGTCGACGCCGCCGTCGACGTCGGGGTCGATCCCGACAACATCATCCTCGATCCCGGGCTGGGATTCGCCAAGACAGCACAACACAATTGGGCTCTGCTCAACGCGTTGCCGACGCTGGTCGATCTCGGTTTTCCGGTGCTCGTCGGGGCGTCGCGCAAGCGTTTCCTCGGCACGCTGCTCGCCGCCGACGGCCACGATCGCGCGCCGGAGGGACGAGAGATCGCGACGGCGTCGATCAGCGCGCTCGCCGCGGTGCAGGGCGCGTGGGGAGTTCGGGTCCACGACGTCGCTGCCAACCGGGATGCGGTGACCGTCGCCGCGGCGTGGCGTTCGGGTGGGCGCGATCGGCATACCGTCCGGCGGGAGCATCGAGATGGCTGACCGCATCGAACTGCGCGGACTACGGGTGCGCGGCAATCACGGCGTCTTCGACCACGAACGCCGCGACGGGCAGGATTTCATCATCGACGTCACGCTGTGGGCCGACCTGCGGGTCGCCGCGGCGTCGGACGATCTGGCCGACACCATCGACTACGGGTCGCTCGCACAGCAGGTCCACGACGTCGTCGCCGGTGACCCCCGCAATCTGATCGAGGCGGTTGGTGGGGAGATCGCCGAGAAGATCATGCTCGACGACCGCATTCACGCGTGCGAAGTGGTGGTGCACAAGCCGTCCGCGCCGATCCCGCTGGATTTCGCCGACGTCGCCGTCGTGACCCGACGCTCCCGCAAATCGGCGGGTGGTTCGAGATGACGCGCGCCGTGCTGTCCGCCGGTACCAATCTCGGCGACCGAGAGGCCCGGCTCGGTGAGGTCGTCGACGCATTCGCCGACAACCTCGTCGCGGCGTCGAGCATCTATTCGACGGCCCCGTGGGGCGGTGTCGAACAACCCGACTTCTACAACATCACGCTCATCGTCGACGCCCCGATCTCTGCGCGTGACTGGTTGGAGCGTGGCTTCGAACTCGAGCGCGCTGCTGACCGGACCCGAGACATCCGTTGGGGCCCGAGGACACTCGACGTCGACGTGATCTGTGCTACCGACGCCGATGGGCAGCCGATCATCAGTGACGACGACGTGCTGACGCTGCCGCATCCGCGAGCCGCCGACCGCGCCTTCGTGCTCGTGCCGTGGCTGGAGATCGAACCCGATGCGACGCTGTGGACGCCCGACGGCATCCGGTCGGTGGTCGACCTGGTCGCGGCACTACCCGCGAGTGAGCGCGCAGGCGTGCACCGACTGTCCGTGCGCCCGGGAGGTTCGCAGCCGGGCCGACAGGGGAGTGAGGTGGCGAGGTGACAACCCCGCAGCCGTCGACGCCGCCGGAGTCCGACGAGCCCGGCCTGGGTCCGACCCGGCCACGTGATCTGTTGATCGTCGCGGTCTTCGTCGCGGTGATCTCGTGGATTCTGGTGCGCTACAACTACTCGGCACTGCCGCCGCTGCCGTTGCTGGCGGGAATCGTCCTCTACGTGCTCGCCGCGATCGAGACGGCGATGGCATTCGTGGTGCGCGCACGTGTCGCCGACCGTCAGGTGGGTCGTGCACGTGGGCAGCTGCATCCGCTGACCGCAGCGCGTGTCCTCGCACTGGCCAAGGCGTCGGCGATCCTGGGTGCCGTGGCCGTCGGCGTGTGGGTGGGGATGCTGGTGTTCCTGTGGAGTCAGCACGGCGTGAATGCTGCCGAGCATGACAGACCCGGTGCGATCGTCGGCGCCTTCGGCGGGCTCGTGCTCGTCCTCGCGGCGCTGTGGCTCGAGTACTGCTGCCGGGCACCCGACGACCCGACCGACCAGCCGACGCAGCCGCGGGCAGACGGCCATCCCGGGCCCGCGTGACCCCTTCTGTGATGGGATTTTATGGGGCCAATCGTGACTCTCCGCACCAGCCTGGCGGTCGCGCGGGCCGTCAGGGGGTAAGTTCACGGTCATGACGACCTCGACTGGCCGTGCCGCCGACACACGCCGTTCCGGTCGCGTCGGGCAGTGGTTGGTGGGTCTCCTGATCGTGCTGGCCGTGGTGGCCAGTGTGTTGATGCTCTTCGCCGATCAGATCTCGGTGCTCGGATCGCTGGCGGTGATCGCGGCGCTGTGGGCCGCCGTGATCGCGGCGATCCTTGTCACTCGCTACCGCAGGCAGGCCGAGAGCGCCGAGAGCAAGAGTCGCGATCTGCGACTGGTGTACGAGTTGCAACTCGAGCGCGAGATCGCCGCGCGCAGGCAGTACGAGCTCGACGTCGAATCGACCATCCGTAAGGAGATCAGCGACGAGGCCGGTGTCGAGCTGGCAGAACTCAAGGCACAGGTACTCGCACTGCGTTCGAGCCTGGAGATGCTGCTGGGCGAGTCGCTACCCGACCAGCGCGCGGCACTTCCCAGCGAGAAGCTGCGCGAGCTGGCCTCGGGTCTCGGCGGTCTCGGAGCGCAGCCGGGTCACTCCGATCCCCAGACCGGCTACGGCAGCGGGTCGGGCTACCCGGGCGGCTACGGCCAGACCGACTACACCGCTCACGACGACGGCGCGGTTGCCGCCCGCGATTTCGAGCAGACCGCCCCGGGCGCCGAGCATCGACGACGCGACTCCCGCCCATTCGATGTTCCACGACGCTTCGGGTCCGACGTCGATCCCAACGAGATGACGGAAGTGCTCCCGGTCATTCCGGGGGACGCCCCCATCTCCGGCCGCATCGCCACCGAGGTTCCGCTCGACGACATCCGCGCCGAAGAAGTCGCCGTCGAAGCTGTCGAAGACGTAGCCGTCGAGGACGTCCGCGCCGACGACCTCGAGGCACAAGCCGTCGACGAGACGCTTGTGGCGCAACCCGTTCAAGAGTTCGGGGTTGAAGAGGTGGTCGTCGACGTCGTCGACGAACAGCCGCGCGCGCCCTACACGTCGGGATTCGACGAGACGCCTCCGGCCGCAGAACCGACCTCGGCGTCGCCCTTCTCCGGCGGATTCTACGTCCCCACTGCGGAGACGGCCCCTGCTGCCGAGACCGTCGAGGTGTCGGAGCACGACACCCAGGCGGCCGACGCGGCAACCTCACCCGCGCCCGAATCGGGAGACGCCGACGCCACCGACACCACGGCGGGGCGTCACGAGACCGGCGACGACGGTGCGCGTGCCGGCTACAGCGGTGGCCGACGCCGCCGTGAGGAAGACGACGACCACGACGCCGCGCACACGGCGGGGCTACCGGTCGCGGAGCTGCTCAATCAGCTTCGCCAGACTTCCGGCGGTAGCGGCGGCGGACGTCGCCGTCGCGAGGACTGACTTTTCACTCCGCGCCATCCTTCTGACCGATCCTCTCGGGTGACCCGTCTCACAGGCATTGGCCCGACGATGCGTCGAGCGCCTAGCATTGCGGTGCACGTCCGGTACCCACGCGGCAGTTGGGACTGGAACGATCTGGGAGGACACCGGTGACCTCACCGAACGGCGATCCCGCCGTGTCGAATCAGCCACCTCGCGACGCGGGGCGAGCAGGCCATTCCGGCTCTTTCTCCGCCGAATTCGCCGGCGTGAGCAATCTGCCGACACCCGCGCGCCTGACCATCGGCATCATTTCGGCGGGACGTGTCGGAACCGCACTCGGCGAGGCACTCGAACGCGCAGGCCATGTCGTCGGAGCGGTTGTGGCCCGGTCGCCGCACTCTCGACGCCGCGCCGCCCAACGACTTCCCGAATCGCAGATCCTCGACCTTCCCGACGTCGTCGCGCGCTCGGAACTCCTGATCATCGCCGTACCCGACGACCGCATGTCCGACGTCGTTGCCGAGATCGTGGACAGCGGACGGCTGCGTCCCCGGACGCTCGTCGTACACACAGCCGGCGCGCACGGCGTCGACATCCTGGCGCCCCTCACCGCGCTCGGGGCGCTTCCGCTGGCCATTCATCCCGCGATGACGTTCGTCGGAACCGACGACGACACCGCCCGTCTGCCGCAGGCGTGCTTTGGCGTCACCGCTGCCGACGAGGTGGGTCTCGCGATAGCGTCGGCTCTCGTGCTCGAGATGGGCGGCGAGCCCGTCCGGATCGCCGAGGCCGACCGCACGCTCTACCACGCCGCACTCGCGCACGGTGCCAATCATCTCGTCGCACTCGTCAGCGATGCGGTCGTGGCGATGAACGCGGCCATTGAGGGCGGCGCGGGGGAGTCCGGTCGGGACGCGGCAACAGTCGACGGATCCTCGGAACGGTTGGCCGAACGCATTCTCGCGCCGCTTCTCACCGCGGCCCTCCACAACGTGCTCGATCTCGGCCCCGCCGCGTTGACCGGGCCAGTGGCCAGAGGCGACGCGCAGGCCGTCGCAGACCACCTCGATGCTCTCCGCGCACTCCCCGGCGGTCATCGAACGGATGCGATCGCTGAGGCGTATCGCATCCTTGCGCGTCGGGCAGCCGCGTACACCGACGCACCCGCACCGCTCCTCGACGTATTGGAGCAGTGAATGAACACCGAACAGATGCCGACAGATGTTGTGATGCACGGCCTTTCGAGCTGTGTAGGAGGAGAACGATGACCGCGCCGCTGAGTCCAGACGCCTACGCCCGAGGTGAACTGACGGTGCATCGTGACCCCGCCACACTGCACCGAGTCAGTCAGGCGCTGCGTCGCGCGGGTAAGCGCGTGGCATTGGTACCGACGATGGGTGCGCTGCATGCCGGTCACCTGCAGTTGATCGACGCCGCCAAGAGCATCGGCAACGTGGTGGTCATCGTCTCGATCTTCGTGAACCCGCTGCAGTTCGGCGAGAACGAAGATCTCGACGCCTACCCGCGGACGTTCGACGACGACGTCGAGCTGTTGCGTTCCGCCGGTGTGGAATTGGTGTTCGCGCCAACCGTCGACGACATGTATCCCCTTGGGCCGCGCACCACGATCGTGCCGGGGCTGGCAGGCGACATCCTCGACGGCGCCGTGCGCCCGGGACATTTCGCGGGAATGCTGACCGTGGTGTGCAAACTCCTCAACATCGCGTCACCGCACGCCGCGTTCTTCGGGGAGAAGGACTACCAGCAGTTGGTCTTGATCGCACAAATGGTGGCCGACCTGAACCTCGACGTCGACATCGTCGGGGTGCCGACGGTGCGCGAGGCCGACGGCCTGGCGTTGTCGTCGCGTAACCGCTACCTGACACCGGAGCAGCGTGAAATCGCCACCACGCTGTCCGCGGCGCTCACGGCAGGCGCGCACGCCGCTCCTGGCGGCAAGGATGCGATTCTCGCTGCTGCACAAGCGGTTCTGGCGACATCGCCGGAGATCGAGCTCGACTATCTCGCGCTGCGCGACCGCGCCCTCGGCGAAGCGCCCGACAAAGGTGACGGACGACTGCTGGTCGCCGCCCGCCTCGGCGCGGCGCGGCTGATCGACAACGTCGGCGTGTCGATCGGCATCGAGCCCGAGGACATCGGGAACCCCGATGCGTACTGACCCGCACCGCCCCGCGCTGATCGAGCACCGCTCTCCGCTGATCGAGCTTGTCGAGATCACGCCCCCACAGACTCTGCAGCCCGCCCGCAATGCACGCCAACACAGAGGAATGACAGCATGTTTCGCACCATGATGACGTCGAAGATCCACCGGGCGACCGTCACTCAGGCCGATCTGCACTACGTCGGGTCGGTGACCATCGACGCCGACCTGCTCGACGCCGCGGACCTTCTCGAAGGCGAACAGGTCACCATCGTCGACATCACCAACGGCGCCCGTCTCGAGACCTACGCGATCGCGGGCGACCGCGGTACCGGCGTCATCGGGATCAACGGCGCAGCAGCACATCTCGTTCATCCCGGCGATCTGGTGATCATCATCGCCTACGGCATCCTCGACGAAGCCGAGGTGCGTGCCTACAGTCCGCACGTGGTTTTCGTCGACGAGGCGAACCGCGTCGCCGAGAACGGTACGGATCCCGCGCACGCGCCAGAAGGATCAGGACTTCTCGACCCGCGCCACCCCGAAACGCACTCTGCGCGAACCGACTTCGCAGATTCAACGGTGTAGGTCGTCGATGCTGCTCGTCGTCGAGGTTGGGAACACGAACATCCATCTCGGGGTGTTCGCGGGGTCGGGTGAACACGCCAAACTGGTGCGCGACTGGCGGATTCACACCGACCCGCACCTGACCGCCGACGAACTCGCGATGGCGATCCGCGGGCTACTCGGCGACGACATCGAGCAGATCACCGGCGTAGCAGCGTTGTCGACGGTGCCGGCGTTGCTGCGGGAACTGCGCGTCATGGTCTCGCGCTACTACGGCGGCGTCCATCACGTTCTCCTCGAACCGGGTGTCCGAACCGGGGTCCCGCTACTCGTCGACAATCCCAAAGAGGTCGGCACCGATCGTGTGGCCAATTGTCTTGCCGCGCACAATATCTACGGCGGGCCGTGCGTCGTCGTCGCATTCGGCACCGCGACAGTTGTCGACGCGGTGTCGGCGAAGGGCGAGTTCCTCGGCGGTGCCATCGCGCCGGGAGTGAACCTCGGCGTCGAGGCGCTCGCCGAGCACACGGTGACCGTGCGCCGTGTCGAACTCATGCCCCCGCGCAGCGTGTTGGGTAAGAACACTGTCGAAGCGTTGCAGTCGGGAATCCTGTACGGATTTGCCGGGCAGGTCGACGGGCTCGTCGACAGGGTGCGCGACACCGTCGACGGCTTCGACGGCCGGGATCTGACAGTCGTGGCCACCGGGTCACTGGCGCCGCTGATCTACCCGGAGAGCCGCACGCTCACCACACACCACTCGTATCTGACCCTCGAGGGGTTACGCCTGGTGTCCGAGCGGGCCAAACAGCAGGGGCGAGGGCGCGGGGCCCGCTGACGCGACAACTGCGGCGTCGAACTTCTTTTTGCGCGCCGCAAGCACGAAACTCCCGCAGACCTGGCCCGTAGCCGTGCACTGTGGCAAACTTGTCGCCGTGATCAAGAGCTGTCAGGAGTGTTGTCAGGGCTGAGTCCGCTTCATGCGGCCGCCCTTCGTCGACGCCCCCCGCTCGTTTTCGATCACTTCCGAGGTATCTCTCCCATGACCGCATCGGTCCAGTTCACCCAGCACGTGCACGCGCCGATCTCGGTTCACGCACCCAGCGCCCCGCTATCGGTCCAACCAAGCGCATATCGTGCCGCCGTGGCGGCGGGTGCTGTCCCGGTCGACATTCGCAGCCACCGCAAACGCACACTCGACGGTGCGTTGATCGGGGCACTCGCCGTCGAGGCAACCGAGGTCCTCGACCTGCTCACGCCGGGATCACCGAAAGCTCTGCGGACGGCCACACATGATCGACGCTGGATTCTGGTCAGCGACGACGGACACGAGGCCGAGTGGTTGGCGTGGCACCTACAGGCACGTGGAGTCACCGGTGCCGTGTTCGTGGTCGGCGGTTTCACGCGGCTACGCCGCGACCGTATCAACGGCAGTATCAGCGACGCCGAGCTGGCGATGTTCTCCGCGCACTGAGCTCGGTCGACTGTCGAAATCGGCCATCCGGCGTCGTTTACGCCATGCTTTCATGCCTCTTGCCGAACCATCATGTGACCTGGATAACATGAGCAGATGCGGCGTGGCGGTGCGGTTCATCGCGTTTTTCGCCGTGGGCACTGGCGGACGTGGGAGTAGACATGGCACGTGGGGCGTCGGGGCGGCCCGTGGCTCGTGATCCGGTCGCCTTCACCACCGATGGCCTCGGTGCCGAATCCGCGGCCCGGTGGGAGGAGTTCACCAGCAGTACCTTTCTTCCGCTGCACGCAAAAGTCCTCGGTGACGAGCGACTCGACGCAACGGGAACGGTGGCCGAGGTCGGTTCGCTGCGCGTCATGTCGTTGCGAATGGGGTCGCACATCGTCGAGATGTCGGGCAAATTCGTATCTGACGATGGCGTGCCCGCCACACTGATCACGATCACCCTCAAAGGCCATACCTTTCTGTTCACCGACGGACAGACCCACTTCGCCACGGTCGATCGGTTGTTGGTGACGAGCCTCGAGCGCCCGTTCGTCAGCGGATTCGGGGAGGACACCGAAGCTCTGGCCGTCGTCGTTCCGACTCCACTTCTGCACCGCTCGCTGGGGGTGCCGATCGGAGTCACCCCGCGGGTCATCGACATCGGCAACAACTTCGCCGGTGCCGCACTGAGAACGCGATTGATCGCCGCGACGCGCGATCCGGCGACCGAGTCGCTCGCCGAGGACGATCTGGTGGAGCTCATCTCCGCTGTCCTCTCCCCGCGAGCGGAGCCGGCCGTTCACAACCATTTCGACCGAGCACGTGACTTCATCGCCGCCAATCTGTCAGATACGGGTCTGACCGCACCACATGTGGCGCGTGCTGTCGGCATCAGTGAACGGCATCTGTCCCGAATCTTCGCCGAAGCGCACACCAGCGTTCCCAAATATGTTCGTGAGCAACGTCTTCTACGCTCCCGGGGGATGCTGCTCCAGGCCGATGACGGGTTGACCGTGGCCCAGATCGCGGTTCGCTGCGGTTTCGGCTCGGTCGGCAGCTTCTCGCGGACGTACCACGCAAGGTTCGGACATAGACCCGATGACATACTGCGCGACAATGCACGTCGTCGTGCGCTTCGGGGCGAGCGCTGAACGAGGAAGTGGTGGAACGGCTTTGGCATCCGGTCTAGTCCTCCGGTGATCAGACATCACGGCTGATTTCGGCCAACCTCGCTCCAACTCCTTTCAAATCTGATGTGCCCCGCATCACACTCGAGAACAGAAACGAGCTGCCGCCGTCACCGGCGTCGGCCGGAGGTCTCAATCAAAAGGAGTGTCGATGACCGTAATTGATTCCACCAAAACGTCTGTGCACAAGCAGATTCCGACACCTGAGCCGGGGCTGACC